>NZ_JAHXBV010000040.1:0-21637 GCF_019915905.1 Halomonas sp. ANAO-440
TGAACCCCTGGCAACCTGGCTGCCCGCACAGGTCTATAGCGGACGCTGATCCAAGATACGGAGATACGACCATGCAACTGAGTGACAAGACAGCCCTGATTACCGGCGCCGCCGGCGGTCTCGGACGCGCCATCGCCGAACGCTATGCCCGGGAAGGCGCTCGGGTCGCCATTGCCGACCTAAATCTCGAAGCGGCCAACGCCACGGTGAACGCCATTCGCGAGCAGGGTGGCGAGGCCATGGCCGTGGCGATGGATGTGACCGACGAGGCGGCCGTGGAAGCCGGTGTGGCGCAGGTCATCCAGGAATGGGGACGCCTGGATATCGCCATCGCCAATGCCGGGATTCAGCATATCGAGCCGCTGCACACCCTGAGCTTCGCCGACTGGCGCAAGGTCATTTCCGTGCACCTGGATGGCGCCTTCCTGCTGACAAGTGCCGCCCTGCGTCAGATGTATCAGCAGGAGAGCGGTGGCTGCATGCTTTACATGGGCTCGGTGCACAGCAAGCTCGCCTCGCCGCTCAAGGCGCCCTATGTGGCGGCCAAGCATGCCCTGCTGGGACTATGCCGCACCGTGGCCAAGGAGGGCGCGGCGCATCGGGTACGCACCAATGTCATCTGCCCCGGCTTCGTGCGTACGCCGCTGGTCGACAAGCAGATTCCCGAACAGGCCGCCGCACTGGGAATCTCCGAGGAAGCGGTGATACGCGACGTGATGCTCAAGGACACCGTGGACAGGGAGTTCACCACCCTGGACGATATCGCCGAGGTGGCGCTGCATCTCGCCGCCTTCCCCACGGCGGCGCTAACCGGACAGTCGATCGTGGCCAGCCACGGCTGGTATATGCAGTAGCGGGAACTCGCCCAGGCAGTCGGCCATACCGACTGCCTGGTGCAAGGAACGGCCAATTGACACCACCATTAGGGAACGCTGTTCTGCTATAGGCGTTTCGCCTAGAATGGGCTCACACTTCCACAACGCGTGCCGACGCCCATGTCTCAGACTGAAACCAACTTTGCGCTTGGACGCATTCTGCTCTTCAACCTCCTGGGTGCCATTCTGGTTTGGACCTGGTTATCGCCGGGGCTGATGTTCTGGACGGAGATAGACGATGCCGTCTTCTTCGCCACCAATGCCTGGCTCAGCGAAGAGAACGAAGCCTGGGTGCTGTTCGTGGCGGCCACCAACAACCGACTGTTCGACGTCGTCAGCTTCATGATCCTGCTGGCTATCTACCTGTGGGCCATCGGGCGCGATCCCGACCCGCATTACCGCATGCTGCGCTGGGGCGGCATCGGTATCACCATGCTGCTCTCGGCGGTGTTCATCGCCCAGGGTTTTCGCATGGTAGTGTCCTACACCCACCCCAGCCCCACCCTGGTGTACGAGAACGTCAACCTGATCACCGAGATGGTCGACTTCTCGACCAAGGACAGCTCCGGTAGCAGCTTCCCCGGCGACCACGGCGTGAATCTGGTGCTGTTCACCGCATTCATGTGGCGCTTTGCGGGGCTAAAGGTGATGCTGGTCAGCGCGGTCTTCGCCGTGTTGCTCAGCGCGCCACGTATCCTCAGCGGTGCCCACTGGTTCAGCGATGTCTACTTTGCGGCCGTGGTGATCAACCTGTTCGTCGCGCCCTGGATACTGCTTACGCCACTGGCACCAGCACTCTCGCGAGCGCTTACTGCCGGGATGATCAAGGTACGTAACGCCTTGCCGGGCCGTTGAACTACCTAGAAAGTCACGAAGGAGTGGAGTTGCGTTACGAGCGAAGAGAGGCTGGCCGCCGGCGGCACGGAGCAACCGGAGTTGACTGGCTGCTCAATGAGGATTGTGACGGTCCGACGCTTCGGTACCGCCGGCGGCCAGGATGGCTAGGTTCGTTCCCGACGAACCAACGCACTTCCCACATCCATGTGGGTCGCCGAGCGCAGTAGCAAATCCACCCTCTCGTCAATTGGCTTTGCGCCAGCCTCCTAATACCCGCTGATCCGGGCCAAAGAACACCAGCCGGTCGTGATCGATGAGGTAGCGGTAGGCCGTTTCCATCATGCCGGTGACCCGGCTGGCGTCATCGAGCTGCGGGCAGCCCATTTTCGTGGTGGCCAGCTCGCGGAACTGAATGCGGTTGCCGTCATCCAGCTGTACCTTGCCATTGATCGTGTTGCAGCCATCGTGGCCAGTGACACGGCCGTCGGGCGCAATCACGAAATGGGGCGTAGTGGGCATCGAGAGGCGTTCATCGGTGCCGACCAGCAGCAGGTTCCAGCGCTGTCCCACCACCGGGTGGTCGCTGGAGACGCGCACTTCGTCTTGACGAGTCGGCTCGGTGGGCTTGCCGCCACACGCAGCCAGGGTCATGGCGACGAGCGCCAGCAGCAGCGCTCGGCCAGAGAGAGTTTTGTTCATCGAGAGATTTGTTCCTTATTGCTCTATGCCGGTCTTAGGAAGCGCTGAACAAATTGCCGAGCGAGATGAAGCGGCTAGGTTCGTTCCCGACGAACCAACGCACTTCCCACATTCCTGTGGGTCGCAAGGCGCACGGAGCGCAGAGACCGGAGCCTATGGGGTATAGGTGAGGATCCGACGCTTCGGCACCGCGCAACGCAGCGATTCGCTCGCGCAGGCATTTGTGCAGTGTTTCCTTTACCAGGTGCCGGTGTTTTCCATGGAGACCCAGGGCTCTGCTGGCGGCAGCGCCTCGCCCCTCTGCAGCAGCTCGATGGAGATGCCGTCAGGGCTTCTCACGAAGGCCATGTGTCCATCGCGGGGCGGCCGGTTGATGGTGACCCCGTTCTCCTGCAGACGCTCGCACAGGGCATAGATATCATCGACCCGGTAGGCCAGGTGGCCGAAATTGCGCCCACCGGTGTACTCTTCGGGATCCCAGTTCCAGGTCAGCTCCAGCTCGGGTGCCTTGAGTTCGGCCGAGCGGGCCTCGTCCTCGGGCGCGGCGAGAAAGACCAGGGTGAAGCGCCCCTTCTCGTTCTCCTTGCGGCGCACCTCCTTCAATCCGAGCAGATCGCAGTAGAAGCGAAGCGACGCATCCAGGTCGCTGACGCGCACCATGGTGTGCAGAAATTGCATGGGCCACCTCTATCTCTATATTGGTTCGTTCAGGGAAGTCTCTCAGTCATGAGTGTACTCGCTGAAGATGGCCGGCGTCCGGTCCTCATGCTGCCAGGTGAGCACCGCATAGTCGTCGTAACGGCCGGTTTCCATACCCGGTGAACCATGGGGCATGCCAGGCACCGTCAGTCCCACCACCTCAGGACGCTCCTCGAGCAGTCGCTTGATGTCGGCTGCCGGAACATGGCCCTCGATGACATAGCCATCGATCAGCGCCGTATGACAGGAGGAGAGTTCCGGGGTGACACCGTGTTCCATCTTTACCGAGCGCATATCGCGGGTCTTGTGCTGGCGAACCTCGAAGCCCTCCTCTCGGAGGTGATCGGCCCAGTCGGTACAACAGCCACAGTTGGGATCCTGGTACATCTCGACCACCGAACCTGCCTGCGTGCTGGCGCCGGGCGCCAAGACAAGGTACAAGGCCAAGACACCGCCGGCTAACAGGGATAGCGCCGCCGCCTTTCTCGTCTTGCGGTTTACCGTTAGGGTTTTCATGCTAGTGACTCCTGATGCGTTGACGCCAGATAATGGAATCGTGACAAGCCGATGCGGGCTTGCCAATAGCAAAGACAGCGGAGAAGGCAAAATGTCGCATTATTGTGATCTGGCACCGGGTCACCCGTTTCACGGCCCCTACCATGACACGGAATATGGTTTCCCCGTTGATGACGATCGCGCACTTTTCGAGCGACTGGTGCTGGAAATCAACCAGGCCGGACTCTCCTGGCTGACCGTGCTGAAGAAGCGCGCCGCCTTCCGTCTCGCCTTCGAGGACTTTCATATCGACCGGATCGCCAACTATGCGGAGGAGGACCGGCAGCGGCTGCTGAGCGATGCCGGCATCATCCGCAACCGGCTCAAGGTGGATGCAGTCATACACAATGCCGGAGTCGTGCAATCCCTTCGAAGTGAGCACGGCAGCTTCAAGGCCTGGCTGGACCACCACCACCCGCTGCCTCACGCCGACTGGGTCAAGCTGTTTCGCAAGACATTCCGCTTCACCGGACCCGAGATCGTCGGCGAGTTCCTGATGAGTACCGGCTACCTGAACGGCGCCCATCGCGACGACTGCCCGGTCCAGGCCCGCATACTCACCGCAGGCCCTGCCTGGCAGTCAACCTGACCGTTTTGCGAACAGTCTAGGGACTTGCAAGAGGCAGAAAAGGAGGCAAGACATATGGATACCCTGACTCAAGCCGCACTGGGCGCAGCGGTGGGGGGCGCCGTTCTCGGCCGTCGACTGGGCCGCAAGGCAATTGTGATCGGTGCTGTCCTGGGCACCCTGCCGGATCTTGACGTCTTCCTGGACTATGGCGATGCGGTGGCAAACTATACCCAGCATCGCGGCTTCACCCACTCGCTGTTCGTGCTGACCGGACTGGGCACGCTGCTGGCACTCACGGCCGACCGCTTCGCCCCGGCCCGTGATATCGCCTTGCGCCACTGGTGGGCCTTCTTCGTCCTCTGCCTGGTCACCCACCCGCTGCTCGATGCTCTTACCACCTATGGCACGCAGCTATGGTGGCCAATGGACGTGCGGCCCAGTGCCTGGCCGGTGGTCTTCATCATCGATCCACTCTACACCCTGCCGCTGCTGGCAGGAATCGGCGTAGCGCTGGTCACCGGCAACGGCCGGCGCGGCCCTGCCTGGGGACTGGCGCTCTCCAGCGCCTACCTGCTGTTCGCCATGGGTGCCAAGATACTGGTAGAGCAACGCCTCGAGCCGGTGCTGGCCGAACAGGGGCTGCAAGAGGCACCGCGTCTGATACAGCCCACGCCCTTCAATACCCTGCTGTGGCGCGTGACCATCATTGATGGGGCACAGCATCACGAAACGCTGCTGAGCGTTTTCGACGGTAACAGAGAGCCCACCTTCGAGACCTTCGATCGTGGCGGCGAACTGGAGCCCACCGCACTGGCGTTCGAACGGGGCGAGCGGCTCCACTGGTTCGCCGGCCCCTTCCTGCGATACGAGATCCGCGACCTTGAGGGCGAAGAAACCCTGGTGGCCACCGACCTGCGCCTTGGCTTTCCCGGCTTTCATGCCTTCAGCTTCACCCTGGCTGTCCGCGAGGATGGCGACTGGCGGCCGGCAGTTCCAACAGAACAGCTCTCTTTCGATGCGCGCGCCGACCTCGACGCCCTTGGGCAGCTGGGCTCACGCATCTTCAGCCCCGAGCCCCCGCTCTGCACCAGCGAGTTCGTCGCCGACCGCTGGGTGGTCGACACACCGGCATCATGCTGAGCAGCCCCTAGCGACAAGAGGACCTGGCACGACGCAGCGGGAGCGGCCCATGGCCGCCCCCGCTGTGCTCTTTCACCGGGCTATGTTCACCGAACTATTTCTTGGTCGTGCGGCTGTGGCTTCGGTAGGAGCGATACGGCTGGCTCAGAGAGCGGCAACCAGCCCGTCGATAGCCTGCCTGGCCTCCTTGAGCGAAGCATCGCGATGCCTCTCCCCCATGGCGAGCCCTTCGGCGAACACCACCGTCACGTCGGTGATGCCGATCAGGCCCAGCATGCCCTTGAGATGCGGCGTCTGGCTGTCCATCTCGGTGCCGGCGTACTGCCCGCCGCGGGCCGCCAGGATAACGGCACGCTTGCCCTCCACCAGACCCTGGGGGCCTTTATCGGTGTAGCGGAAGGTTTCACCTGCCCGTAATACCCGGTCGAACCAGGCCTTCAGCTGGGAGGGAATGCCCATGTTGTACAGGGGGACCGCCAGCACCAGGACGTCGTGCGCCTTCAGCTCGTCGATCAGGCCATCGGAAAGCTCGGCCAGGGCTCGCTGCTCCGGCGTGCGCTCGACCGCCGGCACCTGCCAGCTGGAAAGTTCGGCGACACCAAGGTGCGGCAGCTCATCGGCCACCAGGTCGCGACGGGTCACCTCCAGGGCATCCCGCTCATTGCTGCGTGTAGTGAAGTGTTCGGCCAGGGCCATGGACTGGCCCTGGGTGCCGAGGATGGACGAGGTGACAACGAGTGCGCGGGTGGTCATGGCGTTCTCCTGTATATGGGAGGAAGATGACCGCCATTCTATTGGTCCAAATAATCGTATAAAAGCGCAACATTTCGCCCAATAAAGACGATTAATTCGAAAGAACTCGGCTCAAAACACAAGGGCCCTGCCGCATGCGGCAGGGCCCTTGTCAGCGTCTCAAGGCGCCAGGGTGGCGCCCGGTATCAGCTGAAGTTCTGGGCGACGAAATCCCAGTTGATCAGGTTCCATACGCTGTCCAGGTACTTGGGACGGGCGTTGCGGTAGTCGATGTAGTAGGCGTGCTCCCACACATCGATGGTCAGTACCGGGGTCTGGCCATGGGCAATGGGGGTATCGGCGTTGCTGGTATTGACGATATCCACGCCGCCATCGTCGGTCTTGACCAGCCAGGTCCAGCCGGAGCCGAAGTTGGCCACGGCGTTGGCGTTGAAGGTCTCCTTGAACTTGTCGAAGGAGCCGAACTTGGCATTGATCGCCTCAGCCAGCGCACCGCTGGGCTCACCGCCACCATTCGGCGACAGGCAGTGCCAGTAGAAGGTGTGGTTCCACACCTGCGCCGCCTGGTTGAACAGGCCGCCTGACGCGCTCTTGATGATCTCTTCCAGCGACTTGCTGGCATTGTCGGTGCCTTCGACCAGCTCGTTGAGCTTGGTGACGTAGGCCTGGTGGTGCTTGCCGTAGTGGTATTCCAGCGTCTCGGCAGAAATGTGCGGCTCGAGCGCGTTCTTTTCGTAGGGCAGTGCGGGCAATTCAAATGCCATCGGGTCTTGCTCCTTGCTTTCACGGTGGGAATCGAGGCGATCCGGACTTGCCTCCTGGCCGCCTCGTCGGTATTTTCCAAGCATACACTAGATTAATTCCAACGGGCACCATGTCAAGCGACCCTAATGAAAAACCAGCTGATACAGCCGCGGAGCGACTGCTACACCTGCTGAAGTCCCGCGGGCCGCACTCAGCCGCGGAGCTGGGCGAAATGCTCGGCACCACCGGCGAGAATGCGCGACAGCAGCTGAGCAAGCTTGCTCGCAGGGGGCTGGTGGCCCAGCGCTCGCGGCCGGGTGGCGTCGGTCGCCCTGTTGTCGAGTGGCGGCTCACCGAAGCCGGCCACGGCCACTTTCCCGACACCCACGCCGAGCTCGCCTCACGACTGATCATCAGCGTGCGGGACACCCTTGGCGAAGCGGCGCTGGGCCGCCTGGTGGAGGCGCGCGGTGCCGAGACCCTGGCCCACTATCGCCTCGAGCTGGCAGATGCCGGGACCCTGGCGTCACGGGTCGCGCGCCTGGCCGAGATCCGCAGCCGAGAAGGCTATATGGCCGAATGGCAGGAAGGCGCGGACGGCAGCCTGCTGCTGGTCGAGAATCACTGCCCGATCTGCAGCGCCGCCCGCACCTGCCCGGCCTTCTGCCACTCCGAACTGCAGGTGTTTCGCGCCGTGCTGGGCCCGGACGTCAGCGTCGAACGTGTCGAGCATGTCCTGGAGGGAGCACGACGCTGCGCCTATCGAATCATCAAGCAAGTAGGTTCATAGCTGGCGCTGCGGTCTCCGCCAAGGCGCCTGGCGGCGCCAGTCGCGACGCGAAGCGGCGCTCCAACAGCGATTCTTTCCACCGACGCAGCCACGCCGCTGTCGGAGTAGCTTCAGATCACGACTGGAGGCCGCAGGCCTCCCGGTGGTGTTGCCAGCGTTGCTGATCATCGCCAACGTCGGCAGCCTCCGCCAAGGCGCCTGACGGCGCCAGTCGCGACGCGAAGCGGCGCTCCAACAGCGATTCTTTCCACCGACGCAGCCACGCCGCTGTCGGAGTAGCTTCAGCTCACGACTGGAGGCCGCAGGCCTCCCGGCGGTGTTGCCAGCGTTGCTGATCATCGCCAACGTCGGCAGCCTCCGCCAAGGCGCCTGACGACGCCAGTCGCGATGGGGACCAGCGCTCCAACAGCTGCTTTCTCCACCAATGTCGCCACGCCGCTGTCGGAGTAGCTTCAGCTCGCGACTGGAGGCCGCAGGCCTCCCGGCGGTATTGCCGACGCCAACGATCACCGCCAACGCGGTGGCCTCCACCACGCGCCTGGTGAGTCGTAATCAGGTAAGCCTAGGGCGCGATGCCCTGCCCGCACCCTCTTAGCGTCTCCCCATCAATGGTCAAGGTCACCCGTGCGGGGAACGGCTCGCCACTCATGTCATCGAAGCAGGCCCTCGCCTCCAGCCACAGCTCGAAAGGCTGATCGGTCAGGCCGCTGGCCAGGGACACTCGCCCCTGGGCGTTATCCATGGCGGTGACGCGGTAGGGCAGCGTCAGCTCCCGCGCACCGTAATCCAGCGTCAGCGTCAGTTCTGGGGTGTCATGCGCCAGATTGACGTGCCAGCCCGGCTCGTTGCCGCGGCCGTGGAACATCACCCCGGGGCGCTGCTCGCGGGTCAGGGGGGAGCGTGCCATGTCGGCACTGCAGTCGAGCCGGCCGTTGGCGCTCTCCACCACCGCGTCTCCCCCCTTGTTCCAGAAGCTGAGATCGCCCTGCTGGTAGCGCGCACCGCTGGCCACCACCGCCGGCGCCAGGCGATAGGCACCGTGGGCGGACCACAGCCGCAGCTCGCGCTCGCCAAAGGCGGTGACCAGATCCTGCTGCGGCGTGCAGCGCCAGGCCTCGAAGCGCTCGGCGCCGCCGGGGAAGAGCATCGAAGGCAGCAGCGGTGCGGTGCTGGCGACCTGACCGGTGCCGGGACGCGGCCCGTCGACGGGTGTAGCGGCGCAGCCGACCAGCAACAGCGAAGCAGCAGCCAACAGCGCTGGGCGAAAGGAAGAGAGTCCAAAAAGCGTCATGACAGTTCCTTGGGGGTATCAAACCGATACAGCATAACAGGCGCCGGGGCGAAGGCCGCGGCGCCTGTTTTCACGCTTGCTGTCGAAGCATGCTCGCCCCGGACGCTGGATCAGCCGTGGCGTCGGCGCAGCTCCCGGGCCGCCTCGACCATGTGGGCCAGGGCCGGCTCCACCTCGGCCCAGCCGCGCGTCTTGAGGCCGCAATCGGGATTGACCCACAGCCGCTCGGCCGGGATCCGCTCGGCAGCCTTCTCCATCAGCTGCACCATCCAGTCCACCTGGGGGATGTTGGGCGAGTGAATGTCATAGACCCCGGGGCCGATCTCGTTGGGGTAGGCGAAGTCCTGGAAGACATCGAGCAGTTCCATGTCCGAGCGCGACGTCTCGATGGTGATCACGTCGGCGTCCAGGGCGGCGATGGCGGCGATGATGTCGTTGAACTCCGAATAGCACATGTGGGTGTGAATCTGGGTCGCATCCCGAGCCACGGCAGCGGTGAGGCGGAAACAGGCCACCGCCCAGTCGAGATAGGCCGGCCATTCGCCGCGCCGCAGCGGCAGCCCTTCACGCAGCGCCGGCTCGTCGATCTGGATGGCCGGAATGCCCGCCGCCTCCAGGTCGGCCACCTCGTCGCGCAGCGCCAGGGCGATCTGGCGACAGGTGGTCGAGCGGGGCTGGTCGTCACGCACGAAGGACCACTGCAGCATGGTCACGGGGCCCGTGAGCATGCCCTTCATCGGCCTGTCGGTGAGCGTCTGGGCGTACTCGCTCCAGAGCACCGTCATCGCCGCCGGACGTGCCACGTCGCCCACGATAACCGGCGGCTTTACGCAGCGTGAACCATAGCTCTGCACCCAGCCGAAGCGGGTAAAGACATAGCCCTCGAGCTGCTCGCCGAAGTACTCCACCATGTCGTTACGCTCGGCCTCGCCATGCACCAGCATGTCGATCCCCAGCCGTTCCTGGCGTACCACCGCATCGGCGATCTCGTCGCGCATGCGCGCTTCGTAGTCGTCTCGGCCCAGCTCGCCGGCCTTGAAGGCGCGCCGGGCCGCACGAATCTCGGCGGTCTGCGGAAAGGAGCCGATGGTGGTGGTGGGAAACAGCGGCAGGTCCAGTGCGCGCCGCTGCTGCCGGGCCCGCTCGGCGTAGGCGCCGGCACGGCGGGTGTCGTCCTCGGCAATGCCGGCCAGCCGCTCGGCCACGGCCGGCTTGTGGATTCGCGGCGATTCGCGACGAGCGTCCAGCGCCGCGGTGGCGGCCTCGAGCCGTGCGCGATCCTCGGCGGTGGCACGGTTGCCCAGCAGCCGCGACAGGGTCACCGTCTCGTCGAGCTTCTGGCGGGCAAAGGCGAACCAGCTCCTGAGCTCCTCATCCAGATCGGGCTCGGCGTCCAGGTCCACCGGCACATGCAGCAGCGAGCAGGAGGGCGCCACCCAGAGCCGCTCGCCCAGGCGCATGCGGGCACTGGCGAGCCGCTCGCGCAGCACCGCCAGGTCGGCCCGCCAGATGTTGCGACCATCGATGGCCCCCACCGAGAGCACCTTGTAGCCAGGCAGGTTGTCGATCACCGTGGTCAGCTGGCCAGGATCCCGAACCACATCGATATGCAGGCCATCCACGGGCAGGCTGACCGCCAGCTGCAGGTTGTCGCCAAGCCCGCCGAAGTAGCTCGCCACCATCAGCTTGACCGGCGCTTTGCGTAGCGTGTTGTAGGCCGACTCGAAGGCCTGCTTCCACTCCCTGGGCAGGTCCTGGACCAGCGCCGGTTCATCGAGTTGTACCCACGTCACCCCCTGGTCGGCAAGCCGGGCCAGGATCTCGCCGTAGACCGGCAGCAGGGCATCGAGCAGCGACAGGCGATCGAACGCCTCGTCGCCCTTCTCCTTGGCCAGCCACAGCCAGGTCAGGGGACCGGTCAGCACCACCTTGACCGGGTGACCGGCGTCACGGGCCTCGGCCACCTCGTCGAACAGCCGGCTGCTGGCGAGCTGGAAGCGCTGCCTCGCGTGCAGCTCAGGGACCAGGTAGTGGTAGTTGGTATCGAAGTACTTGGTCATTTCGCAGGCGGCGGCGGGCTCACCGCTGGGGGCCCGGCCACGCGCCATGCGGAAGGTGGTGTCCAGGTCGACGTCGCCGGCGGCGACTTCCTCCTCGGCACCAAACCGCGGAGGCACGGCGCCCAGCAGCGTGGAGACGTTGAGCACGTGGTCGTAGAAGGCGAAGTCGCCCACCGTGACCAGATCGAGCCCCGCCTCTCGCTGCACCTGCCAGTGACTGCGACGAAGCTCGCGGCCGGTGGACTCCAGCGCCTCGCGATCACTCTCACCCCGCCAGTAGGCCTCGACGGCGTGCTTCAGCTCGCGACCGCCGCCGATTCGCGGATAGCCAGATATATGAGCTAATGTCATGATGATGTCTCTTCTGCATGAATGAATGCAGAGCAGTCTCGCCGGCCACCTCTGGTGAATCAAACTAAACATACTAATCAAAAACATGAAATGGATTCATCATGCTTGAACTACGCCACCTGCGCACCCTGATTGCCCTGCGTGACGCGGGTTCCCTGGTGGAAGCCGCGGAACGGGTACACCTGACCCAGTCCGCGCTCTCGCATCAGATCAAGGATCTGGAGGAGCGCCTGGGTAGCCAGCTGTTCGTGCGCAAGTCCCGCCCGGTGGAGTTCACCCGTGCGGGCCAGCGCCTGCTGGCGCTGGCCGAGCAGGTCCTGCCGCTGGTGCGCATGGCCGAGCGGGACCTGGCGAGACTGGTCGGCCATGAGCCAGGCCGGCTGCACATGGCCATTGAATGCCACAGCTGTTTCCAATGGCTGATGCCGACCATCGATCACTTCCGCGATCACTGGCCGGAGGTCGAGATCGACATCCCCGGCGGCCACCACTTCGACCCGCTGCCGGCGCTGGCCCGGGAGCAGCTCGACCTGGTGATCACCGCCGACCCGCAGACACTGCCCGGGGTCTACTACGAGCCGCTGTTCCGCTATCAGGGCCTGCTGGCGGTGGCTCGCCAGCACCCGCTGGCCGACCGCGCCTTCGTGGTTCCCCAGGACCTCGCCGAGGAGACATTGATCACCTACCCGGTGGAGCACAGCCGGCTGGATGTCTTCACCCAGTTCCTCGACCCCGCCGGGGTCAGGCCACGAGAGCTTCGCACGGCCGAGTTGACCATCATGATGATGCAGCTGGTCGCCAGCGGACGCGGGGTCTGCGCGCTGCCCAACTGGGCGTTGACCGAGTACCTGGAACGGGACTATGTGAAGGCAGTGGCACTGAGCGAAGAGGGGATGTGGAGCACGCTGTATGCCGCCATTCGGGAAGAGAGCCGCGACCAGCCGTGGATGGAAGACTTCCTGCGCACCGCCCGGGAGACGTCGTTCGCGGTGCTGGAAGGCATCAGGCCGGCTTGACGGATAGCCGCTCGATCTCCTTCGGTTTCGGCAGCAACAGCGAGAAGCGGGCTCCACCCAGCTCCTGGCTGTCATCCACCACGACGCTGCCGCCGTGCCAGACCATGATCTTCTGGACGATGGAGAGCCCCAGCCCGTAGCCGCCCGAGCGCCGCGTGCGGCTGTCGTCGAGCCGCGCAAAGGGCTTGAAGATGACCTGGCGCTCGCTCTCCGGAACGCCAGGGCCGTCATCCTCGATGTCCAGCCGCACCAGCCGAGCCTCCACGGTGAGGCGCACCAGCACATGAGAACGGGCGTGTCGGCAGGCATTGGCCACCAGGTTCTGCAGCGCCCGCTGCAGATAACGCGAGTCGGCAAGCGTTTCCACCTCGGGGCCGGGCGCCAGCTCCAGGCGAAGGTGGGCGTGCAGGGGAGCCAGAGTCTCGAGTACACGCTGGGCCATGGGGCGACAGTCGACGACGGTGCGCTGCAGCTCGGCGCCGTTGACGATTCCGCTGTCGAGGCGGGCATAGGTGAGAATTTCGTCAATGAGCTGGTCGAGCTCCTCGATGTCGCCATCGATACCTCGCAGCTGGCGATGGACAGCCGGGTCGTCGGTCATGTCCTCGACCATCTGCACGGCGAAGCGTATCCGGGCAACCGGGGTGCGCAACTCGTGGGAGACGGCGCGTATCATCTCCTGCTGGGAGCGCAGCAGCGACTGCACCTGTGCTGCCATGGCGTTGAAGGCCATACCCACCCGGCCGATGAAGCCACCGCCGTCGACCTTGACCCGGGTATCGAGGCGGCCACTGGCAATGCGACCGGCGGCCAGCTCGAGTCGTGCCAGGCGGGCTTCGACGCCACGCACAATGAGGTAGATGATCGCCGCCAGCACGGCCAGCATGATCACCAGCACCAGCAGCAGCAGGGAGATGGGGGTCGGCTCCAGGGCCGAAACCGGACCGATCGATAGCCACTGTCGGCCACCATCCTGCACGGGTACGGCAAGATAGACCGTCAGCGCCCAGTGGCCAGGCAGTAGGCGAATGACCAGTTCACCCTCACGCAGACGCGAGAGCTGATGACTGTCGAGCCCCTCCGGCGCCAGATCGCTGAGGTGAATCGGCAGGGCAGGGGTGGTGACATTGGCCAGCCGGCGCTGACGGGCTTCTCCCTCCTCCTCGGCCAGCCAGTCTCCCAACATCTGAGCAAGGCCACGCAGCTGGCGCTCATTCAATCCAGACAGCCGCGCCTCAAGCACTCGGTACTCACCCGCTATCCGGCGATAAAGACGCCAGTTGGCCCCCTCCTCCGGCTTGACCAGGACACTGCCACGCTCAAGGCGTCTACGCTCGAACCAGCCCAGGCCGGCGTCGTCCGGGCTACGCAGAGAGAGTCGCATATCCAGCCGGTCGGACTGCTGGGTAAGCCAGTCTCCCCGCTCGTTTGCCGGCAAGGCAGCGACCTTCCGGGTCAAGAGCTGTAGCGGTGCTTCGGCCAGCTGCTCACGGTATTGCTCGATACGCACCCGGTCGACCAGGGCCAGACCCATCAGCGCCAGGCCGAAGGTCAGCAGCAGCGCCATGGCCAAGGCCAGGTAGACGCGCAGGAAAGTGCCATCGGCCAGGAACCGCTGCATGGATCAGGCGTCCTTGACGAACAGGTAACCCTTGCTGCGTACCGTCTTGATGCGGTGCGGATGGTTGGGATCATCGCCGATTTTCGGGCGAATTCGAGAAACCCGCACGTCGATGGATCTATCCTGCCCATCGTACTTGATGCCACGCAGGTCGCTGAAGATCTCCTCCCGGGTGAGTACGCGACCGGCGTTGCTGGCCAGCAGCCACAGCAGGTCGAACTCGGCACTGGTCAGGTCGATACGATCGCCTTCCAGCCAGGCCTCACGGGTCGCGCTGTCGATGTCCAGGTTGCCGAACGAAAGGCGTATATCACCCCCCTGTTCGGTATTGTCCGCCCGTCGCAACAGCGCACGCATCCGTGCCAGCAGGACCCGGGGTTGAACCGGCTTGGGAACATAGTCATCGGCCCCCATCTCCAGCCCCAGCACCTGATCCATATCGTCGGTGCGGGCGGTCAGCATGAGAATCGGGCCGCTATAGTCGGGCCTGGCCCGGCGACAGATTGACAAACCATCTTCACCCGGCAGCATCAAATCGAGGATCACCAGGTCCGGCTGCAGGGCCTGGATCTGCTCAACGCCTCGCGAGCCCTCGGCCTCCACGGTCACCTGGAATCCATTGGCCTCCAGATAGTCCCGCGTGAGCTCGGCCAGGCGCACGTCGTCCTCGATAATCAGAACGTGTTCCATGTCACTGCTTTCCAGGTTGTGTTCCATCCTCGTTATCCCCGTGCTGGGCAATTCATTTGCATTTCCGGGACACCCTGTCCCGCCATCTTTACAAGGATACCCGAAATATGTCATTTCGCATGCCTGTGTTGATATTGCGTATAAAACGCCTGTGCAGCGAAGCATAGCCTCGCTGAATGGCGACGCCACAGGAAGTCACCAGCTCACCCACAGGTTATCCACTTGATGCCTGCCAAAAAGCACTCTATCTTGTGTTCACCTACAAACAAACCACAAGATGATGTGCATCTAGCAAGCCGCGCCCTTGCTGTCAATGCCCATCTCATCCCGACGAAAAGCCCCGAGAGGAAGGGAACACCCGACCATGGAACAGCTCCAGACCCCCGATGCGGCCAGCCTGTCCATCACCGCACCGCAGACGCTACGCGTCATCAAGCGTAACGGTGATGTGGCAGTATTCGATGTCAGCAAGATCGCCGTGGCCATGTCCAAGGCCTTCATCGCCGTGGAAGGCGACAATGCCGCCACCTCCTCCCGGGTACGCGATTTCGTCGCCGAGGCCTCGCGCACCATCGCCGAGACCTTCCAGCGCCGCATGCCCGATGGCGGCACGGTGCATATCGAAGATATTCAGGATCAGGTCGAACTGGCCCTGATGCGTGCCGGCGAGCAGAAGGTCGCCCGCGCCTACGTCCTCTATCGTGAAGCCCACGCCCGGGCCCGGGCTGCCGCCGGCGATGACATCGAGAAACCCCACCCGACGCTCAACGTCACAGCCCTCGATGGCAGCCGACGTCCGCTCGACCTGGGGCGTATCGAAACCCTGGTGTTCGACGCCTGCGCGGAGCTGGCCAACGTCGACCCCAATCGTATCGTCGAGGAGGCGCTGAAGAACCTCTACGACGGCGTGACCGTAGACGGCGTCTCCCAGGCGCTGATGATGACCGCCCGCACCCTGGTGGAGAAGGACCCTAACTACACCTACGTCACCGCCCGGCTGCTGCAGGACAACCTGCGCCGCGAGGCGCTGTCGTTCCTGGGCGTGGCCGAGGAGGCCACCTTCGGCGAGATGGCCGAGCTCTACAAGCCGGCCTTCCACGCCTACGTGGCCCGTGGCATCGAGTTCGAGCAGCTCGACCCCAGGCTCGCCGAATTCGACCTGGAGCGGCTGGGCGACGCGCTGGACCACACCCGTGACAACGCCTTCACCTACCTGGGCCTGCAGACCCTCTACGACCGCTACTTCATCCACAAGGATGACGTGCGGTATGAGCTGCCCCAGGTGATGTTCATGCGCGTCGCCATGGGACTCTCGCTGAACGAGGACGACCGCGAAGGCCGCGCCATCGAATTCTACGAGCTGCTCTCCAGCTTCGACTATATGGCCTCCACGCCGACGCTGTTCAACGCCGGCACCCTGCGCAGCCAGCTCTCCTCCTGCTATCTCACCACCGTGCCCGACAACCTGGATGGCATCTACAGCGCCATCCGCGACAACGCCCTGCTCTCCAAATGGGCCGGCGGCCTGGGCAACGACTGGACGCCGGTACGCGCCCTGGGCTCCTACATCAAGGGCACCAACGGCAAGAGCCAGGGCGTGGTGCCCTTCCTCAAGGTGGTCAACGACACCGCGGTGGCAGTGAACCAGGGCGGCAAGCGCAAGGGCGCGGTCTGCGCCTATCTGGAGACCTGGCACCTGGACGTCGAGGAGTTCCTCGACCTGCGCAAGAACACCGGTGACGACCGTCGCCGCGCCCATGACATGAACACCGCCAACTGGGTGCCGGACCTGTTCATGAAGCGGGTCTTCGACGACAAGGAGTGGACGCTCTTCTCGCCCTCCAACTGCCCGGATCTCCACGACCTCTACGGTGCCGCCTTCGAGAAGCGCTATGAGGAGTACGAGGCGATGACCTACAGCGGTCAGCTCAAGCTCTACAAGCGGGTGCGCGCCAAGGACCTCTGGCGCAAGATGCTCTCGATGCTCTTCGAGACAGGCCATCCGTGGATCACCTTCAAGGACCCGTGCAACCTGCGCAGCCCGCAGCAGCACGCCGGCGTGGTGCACTCTTCCAACCTGTGCACCGAGATCACGCTCAACACCAGCGTCGACGAGATTGCAGTCTGCAACCTGGGCTCGATCAACCTGGCCCAGCATGTGACCGACGGCCAGCTCGACAACGAGAAGCTGGGCAAGACGGTACGCACCGCGGTACGGATGCTCGACAACGTCATCGACATCAACTACTACGCGGTGCCCCAGGCGCGCAACTCCAACTTCAAGCATCGCCCGGTGGGGCTGGGCATCATGGGCTTCCAGGATGCGCTCTACGCCCTGGGCATCGCCTACGCCAGCGACGGAGCCATCGAGTTCGCCGACCGTTCCATGGAGCTGGTCAGCTACCACGCCATCGAGGCCTCGAGCGATCTCGCCGCTGAACGCGGCCGCTACGAAAGCTTCGACGGTTCGCTCTGGAGCCAGGGCGTGCTGCCCATCGACTCCATCGAGAAGCTCAGGGTCGAGCGCGGCGAGCAGTACATCGAGGTCGACACTTCGAGCACCCAGGACTGGGGGCACATCCGCAACAAGGTCGCCAAGCAGGGCATGCGCAACTCCAACGTCATGGCCATTGCCCCCACGGCCACCATCTCCAACATCTGCGGCGTCACCCAGTCCATCGAGCCGACGTATCAGAACCTCTATGTGAAGTCGAACCTCTCCGGCGAGTTCACCGTGGTCAACGCCTTCATGGTCAATGACCTGAAGGAGCGCGGCCTGTGGGACGAGGTGATGATCAACGACCTCAAGTACTACGACGGCAGCGTCCAACCCATCGACCGGGTGCCGGATGACCTCAAGGCGAAGTACGCCTCCGCCTTCGAGGTGGAGCCCAAGTGGCTGGTGGAAGCGGCCTCACGCCGCCAGAAGTGGATCGACCAGGCCCAGTCGCTGAACCTCTACATCAAGGGGGTTTCCGGCAAGAAGCTCGACGTGACCTATCGCATGGCCTGGTTCCGTGGCCTGAAGACCACCTACTACCTGCGCGCCCTGGGCGCCACTTCGGTAGAGAAGTCCACCGTGGAGCGGGGCACCCTGAACGCCGTAAGCAACGGCGGTGCGCCGAAGCCGACACCCGCCGCGCCAGCCGCGTCCGAGCCGCGGGGCATAGAGGACTTCCTGAGCGGCAAGGCGGGCAGCGGTTCACGCGCCCCCAGCGCCTCCGAGATCGATGACCTGGGCTGCGAAGCCTGCCAGTGACATGACACCCCCTGCAGGCGTGCGGCAAACTGCGCGCCTGCAGGCAGCCGGACCACATACCGGAGAGAAACAGATGCTGAACTGGGACGAATTCAACGAAGACGAGACCGCCGTTGCCGACAAGCCGGCACCGGCAACCCCGGCGCCCGCCGCCAAGGCGCAGCCAAGCGCCCCGGCTGACGCCGGCGAGATCCAGGAAGCCAGCGGGAACTACGTGATCGCCGAGGCCGACCGCATCGAGCGCGCCCGCAAGTCGCTGGAGGAGCTCGACGTCGCCGCCGGCCTCGAGGAGCTGGAGATGGGTGCGGCGCGCATCGAGGTCAGCGACAAGCAGATGATCAACGCCCGCGCCGACCTCAACCAGCTGGTGCCGTTCAAGTACGAGTGGGCCTGGCAGAAGTACCTGGACGGCAGCGCCAACCACTGGATGCCCCAGGAAGTGAACATGAACGCCGATATCGCCCTGTGGAAGAGCCAGGAAGGGCTCACCGCGGACGAGCGGCGCATCGTCGAGCGCAGCCTGGGCTACTTCTCCACCGCCGACTCGCTGGTGGCCAACAACCTGGTGCTGGCGCTCTACCGCCTGATCACCAACCCCGAATGCCGCCAGTACCTGCTGCGCCAGGCCTTCGAGGAAGCCATCCACACCCACGCCTACCAGTACTGCGTGGAGTCGCTCGGCATGGACGAGGGCGCGGTCTTCAACATGTACCGCGAAGTCCCCTCCGTGGCCGCCAAGTCGGCCTGGAGCCTCAAGCATACCCAGTCGCTGGCGCGTTCCGACTTCAACACCGGCACCCCGGAGACCGACCAGGAACTGCTGCGCAACCTGGTGGCCTTCTACTGCGTCACCGAGGGCATCTTCTTCTACTGCGGCTTCAGCCAGATCCTCTCCATGGGCCGGCGCAACAAGATGACCGGCGTGGCCGAGCAGTTCCAGTACATCCTGCGCGACGAGTCGATGCACCTGAACTTCGGCGTCGACATGATCAACCAGATCAAGATCGAGAACCCGCACCTGTGGACGCCTGAGTTCCAGGACGAGGTGACCCAGATGATCCTCGAAGGCACCGAGCTCGAGATCGCCTATGCACGGGACACCATGCCCCGCGGCGTGCTCGGCATGAACGCGGCGATCATGGAAGAGTACCTGCGCTTCATCTGCAACCGCCGCCTGGCCCAGATCGGCCTGAAGGAGCAGTACCCCGGCGCCCAGAACCCGTTCCCCTGGATGAGCGAGATCATCGACCTGCGCAAGGAGAAGAACTTCTTCGAGACCCGCGTCACGGAATATCAAGTGGGTGGCGCGCTGAGCTGGGATTGAGCGGACTGGAAAGCAAGGGGCATACCCGATAGTTGCAAGCTTGGGAGGAAGCACCATGACCGAATCGAGAAGTGTCATCAAACGCGTCTACGTGCCCACGCATGTACGCGATCTTCCAGGCGGGGAGAGAGTCCGCATCCCCGGCTACTATAAGAAGCCACCTTCGAGCTGATATGGCAGCGCCCCTCCCGGTAACGGGCGGGGCGTTTTTCATGAACCGGGCAATGCCTGCGATCGGGTAATGCCTCTCTTGAGTCGCAACAACCGAGGACAATCCCATGCATCCAACACGATCCGTAGAAGCACGTCGCGATCCCCAGGCCTGGCAGACCGCACTGGACCGGGCGCTGGCCGCCCATGAGAGCGAAGACGCCCTCGCCCACTATCCCCATGTGGCCTTCGCTTTCCCCTCGTCGTCCCCCAACCCCTACTCGGGGGACTATCCGCTGCTCAACTACCGGGAGCTCAAGGAGTGGGCAACCACGCGCGGCTGGCGGGTGCGGCCTGCCCCGGAACGGGCTCCCGCAGGCGAGAAGTACAGCCCGCCAGTGCGCTTTACCCGCGGCAAGGCATGGAGCTCGCATTGAGCCGGCGTTGCACTTCCCTGCCCTGGCCCCTAGTCTCTTAGGTTTTTGACGACGGGCGCAGGGTAGACATGCATCACACGGCCGTACGACTGCTTCGACAATTCTCGGCGACAGGCCTGCTGGTGGGGACGTTGTTCTTTGCCTTCTCCCTTACGCCAAGCCTGCTGCCGAGGCCCATGTATTCCCAGGGCATCGTTTCGGGGCTCTCGCTTGCCGCCGGCTACGCGCTGGGCTATGCCGGCCATTGGCTCTGGTACTACCTGCACCTGCCCAAGCCCAGTCTCCGGCTGGCACTCACCATCAAGCTCACAGCAGCAGTGGTATGTGCCGTGATCGCCGCCGCCTTCCTGTGGCAGGCCTCCGAATGGCAAAACAGCATTCGCGAGCTCATGGGCATGGAGGAGGTCAGCGGCATACGCCCGTTCTATATCGGCACGATTACCCTGCTGATCTTCGGTGCCCTGCTGCTGGTCGCCCGGCTGTTCCGTCGCACCTTTCGTTTTCTTTCGCAGCGACTGCAGCGTTACATCTCCCACCGGGTATCCAATGTCATCGGCGTCCTCGTAGCAACCATGCTGTTCTGGTCGGTCATCGATGGCATCATCTTCACCCTGGCCCTGCGCGTGGCAGACAACTCCTTCCAGCAGTTGGACGAGTTGATCCAGGACGACCTGGCGCCACCCACCGACCCGATGCAGACCGGCAGTGCCAGCTCGCTGATCGGCTGGGAAGAGCTGGGCAGCCGTGGGCGGCGCTATATCTCCCGCACCCCTTCCGCAGAGGAGCTGACCGCATTCCTGGGTGAGCCGGCGCAAGCACCGATACGTGTCTACGTTGGTTTGAGTGCCGCGGAGACACCGAAAGAAAGGGCCCAGCTCGCCCTGGCAGAGCTGAAGCGCGTTCGCGCCTTCGAGCGCTCGGTACTGGTGCTGGCTACCCCCACCGGCCGTGGCTGGGTCGACCCCGGCGCCCAGAATACCCTTGAGTACCTGCAGCGCGGCGACGTGGCCACGGCAACCGCCCAATACTCCTACCTGCCGAGTCACCTCACGATCATTGCCGAAGGGGATTACGGGGCAGAGAACGCTCGCGCCCTGTTCGAGGTTGTCTACGACTACTGGACCACCCTTCCCGCCGAGTCGCGGCCGAAGCTCTACCTGCACGGCCTCAGCCTGGGGTCGCTCAACTCCGATCTCTCCTTCGACTTCTACGACATCATCGACGACCCCTTTCACGGCGCCCTCTGGAGCGGCCCTCCGTATCGCAGTGAAACCTGGCAAGCGGTGACCCGCGACCGCGAGCTCGGATCGCCGGCATGGCTCCCGACTTTCCGCAATGGCTCGGTGGTGCGCTTCATGAATCAGTACCAGGGGCTGGATATGCCGTATGGAGAATGGGGGGATTTCCGTATCGCCTACCTGCAGTACGGCAGCGACCCGATTACCTTCTTCGAACCCTGGTCGTTCTTCCGGGAACCGGAGTGGATGCGAGAGCCCCGCGCACCGGACGTCTCGCCGGAACTTCGCTGGTACCCGGTAGTGACCATGCTGCAGCTGCTGGCCGACCTGACCATCGGCAATGCTCCGCCCGGTTACGGTCACTCCTTCTCGGCCAGGCACTACCTGGACGCCTGGGCGAAACTGATCGAACCGGAAGATTGGACCGAGGCCGAGCTGGAGGAGCTGCAAAGACGAGTCGCCGAATCTTATTGATGATGCCTACCACGGTAAACGCTCCAGTAACCCCATCTTCTTGAGCTGATCAGCGTCGATCAC
>NZ_JAHXBV010000041.1:0-1076 GCF_019915905.1 Halomonas sp. ANAO-440
GTAGGGTTCCGGATGATCGGATCGCCTATAGAAGTTATCCTCTGCTAGCAGCGAGGGAGCTTCTTCACCAATTCATCCGGGAGCAGGTTCATGGACATCAAGCTGCATAAACAAGCGACGACGACACCGAAGATCCGTGCCGAGATCCAGGCAGCACCCTCCAGCATCACGGATAGTGAGCTAGCCCGCCAGTATCGCGTCTCCACCGCGACCATCCGGCGCTGGCGATACCGTGACGATGTCTATGACCGTCCACACACGCGCCACAACCTGCTCGCCACGCTCACTCCCGAGCAGGAGGAGCTGCTGATCACGGCTCGCGAATTTCTTCGCCTCGGCCTGGATGATCTCCTCGTCGTGGCGCGTGAGTTCCTGAATCCCCGCTTGTCACGCTCTGGCCTGCATCGCATGCTAAAGCGGCGCGAGGTCCCAACACTGGCGGCATTGGCCCGGCAGGACGCCGGCGATGAAGAGAAGCCCCGGTACAAGCCCTTCAAGGACTACGAGCCGGGCTTCGTACACGTCGACATCAAGCACCTGCCTCAGATGCCCGACGAGCAGCAAAAGCGCTACCTGTACGTCGCCATCGACCGTGCCACGCGCTGGGTCTATCTGGAGGTCAGGTGCAGCCAGTCCGCGAAGGATGCGCGGGGGTTCATGAAGCGGGTGGAGGAAAAGGCTCCCTTCAAGATCCAGACGGTGCTGACCGACAACGGCAAGTCGTTCACCGATCGCTTCACGCGGGCGGGTGAGCGCAAGCCCAGCGGCCGCCACCCCTTCGATCAGGAGTGCCAGGCCCATGGCATCGAACATCGTCTGATCAAGCCGGGAAGGCCACAGACAAACGGCATGGTGGAACGCTTCAACGGCCGCATCAGCGATGTACTGGCGACTCGCCGCTATACGTCAGGCGAAGACCTGGAGCAGACGTTGAAACGCTACTGCTGGCTGTACAACCACCATATCCCACAGAAGGCGCTGCACCATCAATCACCCATTGCAGCGATGAAGGAATGGCAGACCAAACGGCCTGAGTTATTTACTAAGCGGGTGGTCAATCACACGGGACCCGACAG
>NZ_JAHXBV010000042.1:0-33542 GCF_019915905.1 Halomonas sp. ANAO-440
GGTTTTTTCATGGGCATGGGGAGACCCGCTCTTTATATGTGGGGCCGCTTCGCGGGCCGGCCCCTCGCCGGCTCGGGGCGTTCGACCGACCTCGCGGCGGTGCCGCGAAAGGCCGGGCGGTCTCACCCCCATGCGAGAGTAGCGGAGCGCCGCCCGGGTAATCGTCAGGCATTTATTCTGAGAAAACCCCAAGCATTCCGTGCTTGGGGTTTTTTCATGGTACTTGCTCATATGTAACACTTGGCAAAGTTAGGTTAAGGTATGAGTCGGCGATAGGCTTGTGGTTATGCTGCAATCAAGATCGTGACTAGGGGGAGGGTTGCTATGAAACAGCTACAAGGTCTCTTCCTGTCGACATACTGTCTGTTGGCTTTCTTCTGGGCGGGAGGGACAGCCTCCTATGCAGCCGAAGAGAAAACGGTGCGGATCGCCACACTCTCCGATTACCCCCCCTATGGTTTCTACAAAGACAACCGAGGCCCTCCATTCTCGGAGGTGTTGGTGCCTCCCGGCAGCGATGCCGACAGCTTTCAAGGCTACAGTTGGGATATCGTGCGAGAAAGCTTTCATGCCCAGGGCTACACCATCGAGCTGGTTATCACGCACTGGGCGCGCGCCATGGCGAGCGTCAGAGAAGGTAACGTCGACCTGCTCTACCCGACGGGTATGAACACGGAGCGATTGGGCTATTTTTCCTATTCGGAATCACCGGTCAACGATGCTGCCTTCCTGGTCTACGTAAACCAGGGCACAAAGATCGAGTGGCAGGGCCTGGCTTCGCTGGATGGCATGACTATCGGTATGGTCCGGGGCTACAACTTTGGGGATGAATGGGGCGAGCAGGAAGGGATATCGAAGTATCCACTCAATAGCATCGAGCAGGGTTTTCGTATGCTCCAGCGAGGGCGTCTGGATGGGTTTGCCGGCTACGAAACGAACTGGGACTATGTGCTCAAGGAGATAGGGCTACAGGGGCAGTTCGACAAATTACCCGAATTCGGCGCCAGCAGAGAGTATGTGGTTGGATTGAAGACCAACCCCGACGCCGAACGCCTGCTGCGCGATTTCGACGCCGGGTTTCAGGCCATCAAGGAGAGCGGCGATTATCAGCGCATAGTGGCGCGCTGGCGCTGACTCTCCCTTGAAGAGAGCGCCAGCGAATATACGTCAACGACTGTCTTCTCAGCCGCAGAGTATCTCCAGAGCCTCTAGCAGGGAATCCATCTCATCGTCGGTGCCGATGGAAATGCGCAGGAAATTACGCAGCGCATCGGTATTGAAATGTCGCACCAGAATGCCGCGCTCCCGTAATCCGACGAAGAGCTGGGCGGCATCGAAGTCGGGATGCTCCACTAGTACGAAATTGGCCTGGGAAGGCAGTATTTCAAAGCCCAGTTCATTCAGCCGCCGTATGGTGCGTTCACGCGTCGCGATGACCTTCCCCCGACAGGCATCGAAGTGCTTGCGGTCCTCGAGCGCGGCGATACCGATGGCACTGGCCAGGCTGTCGATGGGATAGGAGTTGAAGGAGTCCTTGACCCGCTCGAGGCCTTCGATCAGCTCGCGTGAGCCAATGGCATAGCCAAGGCGCAGACCGGCCAGGCTGCGTGATTTTGAAAAGGTGCCTGTTACCAGCAGGTTGGGATAGCTCGCTACCAGCGGCACGACGCTTTCGCCGCCGAAGTCGACATAGGCTTCATCGACCAGCACGACACACTCGGTGATACGCTCCAACAGTGATGCAATGGCATCACGGCAGTGGCCATGGGCAGTCGGTGCGTTGGGGTTGGCAAAGATGGCGCCGGCACTATCAGAAGTGAAAGCCTCGAGGTCGACGCGCCACTGATTATCCAGCGGAAGGGGGCGTCGCTCGATGCCATACAGTCGGCAATAGACCGGATAGAAGCTGTAGGTGGTGACCGGCATCTCGAGGGGCCGGTTGTGACAGAAGAAGGCCTGGAAAGCCAGCGCCAGAACTTCATCGGACCCGTTACCGACGAAGACCTGCTCGGGCTCGACACCGTACTCATGGGCCAGGGCCTGGCGCAAGGCACGAGACTCCGGGTCCGGGTAGAGGCGCAGATGGTCGGCGGGGAAGTCACGCAGCACCGCCTCGACTCCTGGGGCCGGCGGATAGGGGTTCTCGTTGGTGTTCAACTTGATCAGGCGTTCCCGTGGCTGCTCTCCCGGTACATAGGGGGTCAGCTCGCGCACGGCGGGACTCCATAACTGGCTCATGCTCGCTCGCTTGGCTAGATGACGTGAAACTTTAGCCCATGTTGACCCGAGCGGCGTGACCGCGCAAGCCGTTGACGTGCTAGCCTAGGCGCACTTGAGCGAAACCGAATACCCGGAACCCTTTGATGACCGCACAGATAATCGCCACGCTGCTACCGGTATTCCTGATCGCAGGCTGTGGCACCCTCTATGGGCGCTTTCGCACCCCGGATATCCGCAGCCTCAATACCCTCAATATGGAAATCTTTGTGCCGATGCTGGTGTTCGCCGTCCTGGCGGACCGGCAGGCCCCATTGGCGGAGTATGCCGGGCTGGCACTGGCGGCGGCTGTGGTGGTGCTGGGTTCCGGCCTAGTGCTGTGGCCGGTGGCCAAGCTGCTGAAGCTGGAGCCGAAGACGTTCCTGCCACCAATGATGTTCAATAACTCGGGCAACATGGGGATCCCGCTGCTGGTACTGGCTTTCGGTGAGGCGGCCCTGCCGGCGGCGGTCGTGCTGTTCATCGTCGAGATGCTGCTGCACTTCTCCGTGGGGCTCTATATTCTCAGCCCGCGTACACCGTTGTGGCGACTGCTGCGTATGCCCATCGTGCTGGCAAGCATCGCTGGCCTGGGCTTCAATCTGGGCGGAGTGCCATTGCCGGGATGGCTGCTCGAGGCACTGCATATGCTGGGAGGCGTCTGCATCCCCCTGATGCTGTTCGCGCTGGGGGTGCGCATGCTGGATATCGACTTCGGCGACTGGAAGACCGGGCTGCTCGGCGCCTTGCTCTGCCCGCTCTCTGGGCTGATCCTGGCTGTGCCCATGATCCTGTGGCTGGAGCTGACCGGTCTGCAAGCGGCGTCGCTGTGGGTATTTGCCGCCTTGCCACCGGCTGTGCTCAACTATCTGGTGGCCGAGCAGTACAAGCAGGAGCCCCACAAGGTGGCTTCGCTGGTGTTGATCGGTAACCTGGGGAGCCTGGTGGTGATGCCCATCGTCCTGGCTCTGGTGTTCATGCATGTCTATCCTGGCGCCAGTTGAAGGCATCCCCGGGGAACCCTACGAGTCGGAGGCTGTCTGCTGAAGCTGAGAGGGTTTATGCTGTGAGACAGGCTGCCGTAGTTCACGGCGTCAAGCCCATAGGTTAGGAGTAAGAAAATGCAAATCAGGACCCTGCTGGCTGGCTCGGCCATGCTGGCCTTACTGGCCGGTTGTGCAGCCGGCCCGATGGATGATCGTGCCGACCCGGCGATGGACGACGCCGAAGTGGCCTACCAAGGCACACTGCCCTGCCGCAACTGCGCAGGGATCGATCTGGATGTGCGGCTCATGGGAGATGAGCAGGCCTCCCTGGAGGAGCGCACCTTTACACTGCGTGCCAGCTATCGCGAACACCCGCAGGAGCCACCGGATGAGAATTACGCTGGCAACTGGGAGGTGCTCAGCGGTACCGCGGTCGATCCTGATGCCACTGTCTACGAGCTGACTCCCGATGGGGAAGGGCAGATCTACTACTTCCTGCGCATCGACGAGACAACGCTGGAGCTGATCGACCCCCAGCGGCGCCGGTTCCAGAACAACGAAGCCTTGCAGTTACAGCGTCTGTAATCTCTCCTGGCTTGATTGAACCGAAGGCGGCCTTGCGGGCCGCCTTCGTGCGTTCGGGCACAGCCTGGTGGGCGCCTGTTAGAATGGTGCCTCAACTGGAAGAGGGGCCGGCATGGCCAAAGCGAAAAGCGCCTTTGTTTGCACCGAATGCGGTGCGGAGTACAGCAAGTGGCAGGGCCAGTGCTCGAGCTGCCAGGAGTGGAATACGCTGACTGAGGTGAGGCTGTCTGCCGCCCGCCCCGGTGCGGCTACGTCGGGTGCCACCGGTCGCAGCGGCTATGCGGGAAACCTTTCTCGGGAAGTGGTGGATCTGGGCAATGTCGACCTTTCCGAGGTGCCGAGGCTCTCCTCCACTTTCGAGGAGTTCGACCGAGTACTGGGTGGCGGCCTGGTGCCCGGCTCGGCGGTGCTGCTGGGTGGGCATCCGGGTGCCGGCAAGTCGACCCTGCTTCTTCAGACCGCCTGCAAGCTGGCCCAGTCCCGACAGGTGCTCTATGTCACCGGCGAGGAGTCGCTTTCCCAGGTGGCGATGCGGGCCCACCGGCTTCAGCTGCCCACCCGTGGTCTCAAGATGCTGGCAGAGACCAGCGTCGAAACCGTGCTGGCCGTCGCTGAGCGCGAGCGCCCGGAGATACTGGTCATCGATTCGATCCAGACCATGCATCTGGAGGATATCGCCTCGGCTCCGGGTGGGGTGGCGCAGGTGCGAGAGTCGGCCGCCGCCCTGACTCGCTTCGCCAAGCAGAGCAATACCGTGCTGCTACTGGTGGGCCATGTGACCAAGGATGGATCGCTGGCAGGCCCCAAGGTGCTCGAGCACATGATCGATGCATCGCTGCTGCTCGAGGGTGGTGCCGATTCGCGTTTTCGCACCCTGCGTGGACAGAAGAATCGCTTCGGGGCGGTCAACGAGCTCGGCGTGTTCGCCATGCTCGAGCACGGGCTCAAGGAAGTGAAGAACCCGAGTGCCATCTTTCTTTCACGCAGCGAGACGCTGGCCTCGGGCAGCCTGGTCATGGTGGTGTGGGAAGGGACACGACCACTGTTGGTGGAGGTGCAGGCGCTCCTCGACGAGTCGGCCCTGGGCAATCCGCGCCGGGTTGCCGTGGGCCTCGACCAGAATCGCCTGGCCATGCTGCTGGCGGTACTGCATCGCCATGGTGGCCTGTTCACCGGCGACCAGGACGTCTTCCTCAACGTGGTGGGTGGGGTTAAGGTGCTGGAGACCAGCGCGGATCTGGCGGTGCTGCTGGCGGTAGTCTCCAGCCTGCAGAATCGCCCATTGCCGCGGGAGCTGGTGGTATTCGGGGAGGTGGGGCTATCCGGCGAGATTCGCCCGGTGCCCAGCGGGCAGGAGCGCATCGTCGAGGCGGCAAAGCACGGTTTCACCCGGGCCATCGTGCCCAGGGGCAACGCGCCAAAGCGCGCCCCGGCAGGCATGGAGGTGGTTGCCGTGGACAAGCTGACCGATGCCCTGGAGGCCCTGTAAGGCAACGGGGCCTCACTGATATAGAATGGTTGTCATGAACTGCCAAGGAGAACGAGATGAGTGCAATCCGCCTGACCCAGTACAGCCATGGCGCTGGATGCGGCTGCAAGATCGCCCCTGACGTACTCGACAGCATCCTGGCCAAGGCTGGCCCGGGTGCCGGCCACAAGGGCCTGCTCGTCGGTAATCAGGGGCGTGAGGATGCTGCCGTCTACGACCTGGGTGATGGCCGCGGCATGATTGCCACCACCGACTTCTTCATGCCCATCGTCGACGACCCCTTCGACTTCGGGCGTATCGCCGCCACCAATGCCATCAGCGATGTCTATGCCATGGGCGGCACGCCGGTACTGGCCCTGGGGATTCTCGGCTGGCCGCTGGACAAGCTGGGGCCGGAGATCGCCGGCGACGTGGTGGCCGGTGCCCAGTCGGTATGCCGCGAGCTCGGCCTTGCCCTGGCTGGTGGCCACTCCATCGACGCCCCCGAGCCGATCTTTGGCCTGGCGGTCAATGGGCTGGTGGACCTCGAGCACCTGAAGCTCAACAAGGGCGCGCAGGTCGGCGACCTGCTGTTCCTGACCAAGCCGCTGGGGGTGGGGTTTCTGACCACGGCAGAGAAGCAGGGGCTGCTTGAGTCCGGGCACCAGACGCTGGCCCGGGAGACCATGCTGAAAGCCAATCAGATCGGCATCGACCTCGCCAAGGTGAAGGGCGTGCACGCCATGACCGACGTGACCGGCTTCGGCCTGGCCGGTCACCTTTCCGAAGTATGCACCGCCAGCGGTGTGGCGGCGCGGATCGACTTCCGGCGCCTGCCGCGGCTGGCCGAGGCCGAGGCGTATCGTCGGCGTGGCGCCGTGCCGGGCGGTACCCATCGCAACCGTGAGGCCCTGGGGGCCGCACTCAAGGAGATGGATGAGCCCCACTGGCAGTGGCTCTGTGATCCCCAGACCTCAGGCGGCCTGCTGATCTCGGTCCACCCCTCCTGGGAGGATGACGTGGAGCGTATCGGTCGTGCCCATGGCATCGAGCTGGTGCCGTTTGGCGAGATCATCCCGGCCGGAGGTGCGGCGCTGATAGAGGTGCGCGGATGAGCTTGCCGCTGGTTGAACCCGATCTCAGCCTGCTGCGCGAGGGGCGCGTGCTGATCGATGTGCGTGCGCCGGTCGAGTTCGCCCAGGGCGGTCTGCCCGGCGCGGTCAACCTGCCGTTGATGGATGACGAGGAGCGCCATCTGGTCGGGATCGAATACAAGGAGCGCGGCCAGCAGGCGGCCATCGAGCTCGGCCAGCGGCTGGTCAGCGGCGGCATCAAGGCGGCTCGGGTGACGGCCTGGCACTCACTGCTGCAAGCGCAGCCCGAGGCCATCGTCTACTGTTTTCGCGGTGGACTGCGTTCGCAGATTGCCCAGCAGTGGCTGGCCGACGTGGGGTTTGAGCGGCCTCGTATCCGCGGCGGCTGGAAGGCCATGCGGCAGGGGCTGTGTGCACGCATCGACGCCGCCGCCGAGCAGCCGTTGCTGGTGGTCGGTGGGCTCACCGGCTGTGCCAAGACGGCGCTGATCCAGCGGCTGCCCAACGGCCTGGACCTGGAGGGCTGCGCCCGGCACAAGGGCTCCGCCTTTGGCCGCCACCCGCTGCCGGCACCCTCTCAGATCGATTTCGAACACGCCATGGGGCTGCGCCTGCTGTCGCTTGACGGCCCGCTGGTGGTGGAGGACGAGTCACGCCAGATCGGCGCGGCCAGCGTACCGCTTGCCTTCTGGCGAGCCATGGAACAGGCGCCTCGCATCCGCGTGGAGATGCCGCTGGACTGGCGTATCGGCCAGATCCAGAAGGACTACATCGATGACCTCTGGGCTATCTACCGCCACCAGTGCGGTGAATGGCTGGGCTGGACGCTGATGCGCAAGCAGCTCGCCACCGCCCTGTCGCGGCTGAGAAAACGGCTGGGCAGTGCTCGCCTAGCACGTATCGCCAGGCTTCAGGCCCTGGCCTTTCGCGAGCACGAGCGCGGTAACACCCAGGCCCATGAGGCGTGGCTGGCGCCGCTGCTGACGGAATACTACGACCCCATGTACCGCTATCAGCTCGAGCGGCGCGATCCCCAGCGGTTCCTGCACGTGGGCGACTGGGATAGCTGCCTGGCGGCTGCGCGCTCCTGGTCGGCCGAAGCGCCGCGACATGACCCGGAGCGGCTGCAGCCAGCCTGACCCCCGCTCAGGCAGGTGTACTCCGCAACCATTGACTGAGCAGGCGATCGAGCAGTGGTGCCAGCCGGTCGAAACGGGCCGTATCGGCCAGGATCGCCTCGCGAGCCTGCACGTGAGGGCTCGCGTCGCTGCCTTTCGGCCGCTCCTCGCAGTCCAGCAGCTCGGCCACGCCGGCGCGGGTCACCTCGATATGGCACAGCAGGCCAAGGGCTCTACCCGCATCCCAGGCGAAGCCCTGAACGGGGCTGACCGGGCTGCCGCCCAGTGGCAGGGCGTCGTCGGGCAGGGCGAAGACATCGCCATGCCACATGAAGGCGGTGAACTGTTCCGGCAGGTCGAAAGGGCTCTCTGGCGCCAGCGTCACCTCGTGCCAGCCAACTTCGGCAAAGGTGCCCCGACCCACCGTGGCGCCCAGCTCCGCAGCGATCAGCCTGGCCCCCATGCCGATGCCCAGCAGGGGCTTGTTGCCATCCAGTGCCCGGGCGATCAGTTTTCGCTCGCGCTTGAGCCAGGGGTGGGTCGCGACGTCCTCGATATCCATGGCGCCATCGAGCACGATCAGGGCATCGCAGTCGGCCAGGTCGGGGGGCGCCTCGCCGGCGTGCAGGTGGAACACCGTATGGCTGTGACCCATGCTGTCCAGCCAGTCGGCGATGCGGGCGGGGCCGTGGTGCGGGCTGTGTTGAAGCAGGTGTAGATGCATGGGAACCTCGCCATCGATGGAAAACGAAACATGACAGGGGGCGCAAGAGTACATGAAGCCGGCGCTGCGGGAACAGATACTGACGATCATCGCCGAGATACCGGCAGGCCGTGTCACCACCTATGGCCGCATCGCGGCGATGACCGACGGTGGCACGCCACGGCTGGTGGCCAGGGCGCTGCGGGATCTTCCTGAAGGACACGACCTGCCCTGGTTTCGCGTGATCACGGCGTCGCGTCGTCTGGCTGATCACCCTGGTGCCGTCGAACAGCGCGCACGACTGGTTTCCGAAGGCGTGCTGTTCGATGGCGGTGGGCGGGTTGCCAGCGAGATCCTGTGGCCATGATCCCCCTGTCGCTCCTTGCGCTCACCCTCAGACCCTTATTTTCCGGAGAGAATCCATGAGTCAGCCCACCGGTGGCTTTCATCAGCGCCTTCAGGCCCTTTCGCCGCGTCAGCAGCAAGCCTTCATGGCGGCGCTGTGCGAGCGGCTGCTACCCAACTACGGGCTCTATGCCCAGACGACCGGTGAAGGCAACCCTGCCGGCCTGAGGGCGATTCTTGACCTGGTATGGGAACAGCTGGCGGTCAAGGAGGCGCGCATCGACTTCGACCGCCAGGCCGAGAAGCTGGCCGAACTGGAGCCGACGGCGACAGACGATAGCTTCGGGGTCCGCCGGGCGGTGGAGGCGGTGGTGGCACTGTCGGCGTTGCTGGATACCCTGCGCGGCGAGGCCCCCGATGCGGTGCTGGAGGTCAGCCGTGTCTCCAAGGGCGGTGTGCGTGCCTTCATCGAACTGACCGAAGGAGAGGAAGACGCCCAGCGCCTGGCGGTCCGCATTCGGGAGCACCCGCTGATGGCGGACGAGATCGACTTTCAGGATGCGGTACTGGAGGCGGCCGAGGAAAGTCTCGACCGAGAGGCTCTCAAGGCGCTGCGTCGGCTAGGGCGTAACGAAGGTGTGAGCAATCTAGGGCTCGAAGCGGGCTAGGCTCAGCCCGCTTTCGCTAAAAGCGGATACCGCCGAGGATCATGGCACCGGCGGTGCCAAAGACGATCAGGTCGGCTTCGAAGCGGCCCCACTGCACCCCCAGGCTAGGCAGGGCGGCGGGCGCCGTTCCATAGCGATTGAAGGGGATGTTGTCCTGATACTCGCCGCGGTAACCATGCAGGATCCCGGCGGTAAGCTTGGCGCGTACGGTTACATTGTCGCTGGGCTCCCAAAAGGGAAATTCGCGGCCGGCATAAAGATAGATGGCTTCCTGATCGAAGGAATTAAGGAAGCGGGCGCCCCCGACCAGCCAGCGCTGGGGGTTGTGCAGCTCCAGGCTGATCAGCTCCTGATGGTTGTTGTGGTCGGGTTGGGGGTTGAAGTGGCGGGTATAGAGGCTGGTCTGCAGCAGCACATGGCTGACCTCCCGCTGTGGCGGCCAGTTCGGCTGCTGTTCTGACATGACTGCCTTTGAGGGAAGCAGGAGGGCCAGCGCCAGGCAAGCGCCGACCAGCCGGCGAGTCTTCGTCCATGCCGGTATCACAATCACTCTCCAGCAGCTTTCGGTTAAAGCCGCATCTCGATTCCGCGCTCGGCCATGTAGCGCTTGGCCTCGGGAATGGTGTATTCGCCAAAGTGGAAGATGCTGGCAGCCAGTACCGCATCGGCACCACCCTCCAACACCCCTTCCACCAGGTGGTCCAGTGTGCCGACACCGCCTGAGGCGATGACCGGCACGGTCACCGCCTCGCTGATGGCATGCGTCACGCCCAGGTCGAAGCCCGACTTGGTGCCGTCACGATCCATGCTGGTCAGCAACAGCTCACCGGCACCGTACGCTACCATCTTCTTCGCCCACTCCACGGCATCGAGCCCGGTAGGGCGGCGGCCACCGTGGGTGAAAATTTCCCAGCGGGGCGGCTCGCCTTCACCGGAGACCCGCTTGGCATCGATGGCCACCACGATACACTGGCTGCCGAAGCGGTCGGCGGCCTCGCGCACGAATTCCGGGTTGTTCACCGCAGCGGTGTTGATCGACACCTTGTCGGCGCCGGCATTGAGCATGGTGCGAATGTCGTCGCAGGTGCGGATGCCGCCGCCCACGGTCAGCGGGATGAATACCTCGCCGGCGATGCGTTCGACCATTTCGACGGTGGTGTCGCGGTCCTCGTGGCTCGCCGTGATGTCGAGAAAGGTGATCTCGTCGGCGCCCTGGAGGTTATAGCGCTGGGCGATCTCCACCGGGTCGCCGGCATCGCGGATGCCGATGAAGTTCACACCCTTGACCACGCGGCCGGCATCGACGTCGAGACAGGGGATGATACGCTTGGAAAGACCCATCTGTTCAGCTCCCGGCTCGGTCGAGCCCTGCAGTCAGTTCATCGCATAGCCGCTGGCCCGTGGCGACGTCCAGCGAGCCTTCGTAGATGGCGCGACCGGTGATGGCGCCCAGTATGCCCGGTTCGCCGGCCGCTACCAGTGCGCGCAGATCGTCGAGATTCGTGACGCCGCCGGAAGCGATAACCGGAAGGCCCCCCTCACGGGCCAGCTGGGCGGTGGCCTCGACATTGACGCCATTCATCATCCCGTCGCGGGCGATGTCGGTGTAGACGATGCTGGAGACCCCGTCGTCGGCGAAGCGCTTGGCCAGGTCGGTGGCCTTGACGCTGGAGACTTCGGCCCAGCCGTCGGTGGCGACGTAGCCGTCACGGGCATCGAGGCCGACGATGACATGGCCGGGGAAGGCGCGACACATCTCGCCGACGAAGGCGGGCTCCTTGACTGCCTTGGTACCGATGATCACGTAGGAGACCCCGGCGGAGAGGTAGTGCTCGATGGTATCGGCGGAGCGGATGCCACCGCCGATCTGGATCGGCAGCTCCGGCCAGCGTCTTGCAATGGCTGTCACGGCCTCGCCGTTGATCGGCCTGCCCTCGAAGGCACCATTCAGGTCGACCAGATGCAGGCGGCGTGCGCCGGCCTCGACCCAGCGCGCAGCCATGGCCACGGGGTCGTCGCCGTAGGTGGTGGCGTCATCCATGCGGCCCTGCTTCAGTCGCACGCACTTGCCGTCCTTGAGATCGATGGCGGGTATTACCAGCATGTCATTGTCCTCGGTGGGCATGGGCCCGGGCGCCTGTGCAGGCGCGGCGTCGGGGGCCTAGAAAAGAGCGGCTCGGGCTTCAGGGGGCCCAATTGATGAAGTTTTCCAGTAGCTTGAGCCCTGCCCGGGAGCTCTTCTCCGGGTGAAACTGGACGGCAAAAGTAGCATCTCGGCCGATGGCCACATGGGCATTGATATGGCCATATTCGGTGGTGCCGAACACCGTGGCATCGTCGCTGGCCTCGGCATAATAGCTATGCACGAAATAGAAGTGCTCGTCCTGGTCGATGCCGTTCCAGAGCGGGTGATCATGATGCTGATGTACCAGGTTCCAGCCCATGTGAGGCACCTTGAGACGCTGCTCGTTGGCATCACGCATATCCGTGGGGAAGTGTCTCACCTCGCCGGAGAGAAAACCCAGGCAGGCGATCCCGCCGTTCTCCTCGCTGTAATCGAGCAGCATCTGCTGTCCGACACAGATGCCCAGCAGCGGCTTGCTCTGGTTGGCCAACAGCTCCAGCACCAGGCCGCGCAGCTCGGTCTTTTCCAGTTCGCTCATGCAGTCGCGAATGGCACCCTGGCCCGGCAGCACCAGACGAGTAGCGCCATGAATGCAGCGAGGGTCGCGGGTGATGATCACATGCTCGTGGGTGACATGCTCAAGGGCTTTGGCAACCGAATGCAGATTGCCCATCCCGTAGTCGATGACGGCAATGGTCATGAAGGCTCCTCAGTTTTCGGTCGTCGGCACTACAGGCAGCCCTTGGTGGACGGCATCTGGCCGGCCATGCGCGGGTCCGGCTCAACGGCCATGCGCAATGCACGGCCGAAGGCCTTGAAGATGGTTTCCGCCTGATGGTGGGCATTGAAGCCCTTCAGGTTGTCGATATGCAGCGTGACCCGGGCATGATTGACGAACCCCTGGAAGAACTCCCAGAACAGCTGGGTATCCAGGCGTCCAATGGTGGCGCGGGTGAATTCCACGTCCATGAACAACCCGGGGCGACCGGAGAAGTCTATCACGACACGGGAGAGCGCCTCGTCCAGCGGTACATAGGCATGGCCATAGCGCCGGATGCCGCGCTTGTCGCCGACCGCCTCTGCAAATGCCTGGCCTAGCGTGATGCCGAGATCCTCTACGGTATGATGGTCATCGATATGTAGATCGCCTACGGCCTTGATGTCCAGGTCGAGCACGCCGTGGCGCGCTACCTGGTCGAGCATGTGGTCGAGGAAGGGGACGCCGGTCTCGCAGGCCAGCCGGCCTTCGCCATCGAGATTGACGGTTACCGTGATCTGGGTTTCCTGGGTGTCACGGGTTACCGTGGCGATACGCTCGGACATGTCGGACTCTCTCCCGCGCTTTGGCGCGTCGGCATGGGTGGCCCCGGAAACCCCTGACTGAACGGCTACCGGGCAGGCAAGGACGGTGCTTGCCATCATGGGGCCGTTCATTATAGAGAATCGAGCCCCCCATCCGCTACAATGCGCCCATCATAGCGGCGGCCCAGCGCCGCGGCCCAGGGAGACCACCATGCCGGTTACGCTTCATATCGTCGATCACGCCGCCTGGGCGTTGGATGCGCAGGCCCGGCAAGACCTGCAGCGCATTTACGCCGACGCGCCGGCTGCGCGCCTCTCCGCACCGGTGGATGACTTCATCCAGCATCACCTCGAGGCTGGCCATTTCTTCGGCTGCGCACGCTTCAATGATCGACTGCTGGGTGCCGTTGCCGTGAGTGCCGATGCCGAAGCCTGGTGGCTCTCGGAGCTCTGCGTGCGCAAGACCACCCGAAGGCGCGGTGTCGGTTCCCGCCTGCTGGCGCTGGTCAGCAGCGCCGCAGCGGACCGGGGGCTTGACCTGCGTGCGCCAGCCTCCCAGCTGCCGATGGCCGATCAACTGCTGCTTTCCCGGCTTGGTTATCGCCTGCATGCAGCCGGAAACTACTTTGAACTGGCTCCACCGCTGCAAGGAGGCGGTAAACCATGAAGCGACTCTTGCAAACCCTGCTGGCGGCCATTGGCGTATTGGGCGTGGCGGTGGTGGCCGCCGTCGTCTACGTCACTACCTTCCTCGACCCGGAGGACTTCAAGCCACGGCTGATCGAGGTGGTGCGCGAGCACAGCGGCATGGAGCTGACGCTGAACGGGCCACTGACCTGGTCCTTCTACCCGCGGCTGGGGGTCAGCGTGGAGCGTGTGGAAAGCCACTTGCCAGAGCAGGCGCCGGATGCGCCTCCCTTCCTGGCCTTCGACAAGGCCGAGGTGAGCCTGGCCTTTGCCCCCCTGCTGCGTGGAGAAATCGCCATCGAAGGCCTGTCCCTGGATGGCATGCAGCTTCGGCTGGTGCGCGACGAGCAAGGGCAGGGCAACTGGGAGCCGTTGCTCCAGCGCCTGGATGAGCGGCGTGAAGGGGCCGAGTCGGCACTGGCCCCCGCCAGTGCCGGGCCTAGCCTGGAAAGCAGCAACCTTGCCGTGGCGCTCAATATCGCCAATGTCCAGGTTCGCAACGGTGCCGTACGCTACCGTGACCTGGCCAGCGAGAGTGAGTGGTTGCTCGATGAGGTCGCCCTTTCCGGCACCAACGTCAACCCGGAGCGCGCTTTTCCCCTCAAGACCTCCTTCAGCCTGACTTCGTACGGCACGCTGGATTGGCGCGAGCTCGAGCGAACACCGCGGCTGGCCAGCACGATTTCCCTCGAGGGCCGGACAAGCCTGGCTCTCGCCGAGCGGCGCTATGTCATGGAGGGCTTGAGGCTGAGCACGGCGACGCGTTTCGGGGGTGTAGAAGGCCGCCAGCAGGCGGACCTGACCGGACAGCAACTGGTATTGGACCTGTCACGCCAGCGCATGCAGCTGCAGGAGGGGCGTCTGGAAGGCAGCGTACAGCATCCCCGGCTGGGGGAGTCGGCCGTCCCATTGGTGTTGGCCTTCGCCATGGAGGCGGATCTGGCGGAGAGTACGGCGCAATTGCGTGATCTGTTGCTTACCGGCCCCGATGACCTTCGGCTTAGCGGTAACCTCAACCTGGCCGGGCTCGACGAGGCACCTTCCTACAGCGGGCAGGTCAGTCTGGCACCCCTGTCGCTTCGCCCCTGGCTGACGCGCATTGATCAGTTGCCCGACATGGCCGGCTCCCGTGCGCTCTCGGACGTGGCACTGACCAGTCCCATACGGGGTGACCTGACCCAGGCCGAGCTTTCTGGTCTGACACTAGTCCTTGATGACAGCACCTTTACCGGTCGGCTGGGCATGGGCTTCGATGGGCGTGCGCTCAAACTGGCGCTGCAGGGTGATACCCTGAACCTGGACAATTACCTGCCGCCACCGAATGCTGCGGAACAGAGCGCGTCCCTGCGCGGTTTCTTCGGTATCCGCCAGGCCCATGCCGATGAAGCCTCGCCGCTGATTCCCGTGGAGTGGCTCGCTGATCTGACCCTGGATGCTGCCCTCGAGCTCGAGCGCCTGAAGCTGGGTGGGCTCGACTTCACCGACGTTGACCTGACGCTGTCAGGCAGCGACGGTCGCCATCGCCTGGAGCGGATCAGCGCCAAGCTCTATGGTGGCGAGCTGACGGCGAGTGGCGAGCTTGACCTGGCGCGTGACCCGATACGCTGGCAGTTGTCTCCCGAGCTCTCCCGGGTGCGCCTGGAGCCGATGATCCAGGCGCTTGCCGGGGACGACTCGTCGGCGCCGCTGCGTGGGCGCCTCTCCCTGGAGGGTGGACTGGAAGCGCGTTACAACACCTTGCCCGCACTCAAGCGTAGCCTGAACGGGCGCCTGAGCGGCCACATCGACGAGGGGGCGGTACTCGACGTCAATATCTCCGAGGAGCTGTGTACCCTGGCTGCCATGGTCGAGGGCAAGGAGCTGAACCGTGACTGGAGCGATGACACTCGCTTCGAGCGGGCCGAGGCCAGCTTGCGCATCAGTGATGGCGTTGCTCGCAGCGAGAGCATTCTGGTCACCATCCCCGGGATCAACCTGGATGGTGAGGGGGAACTGGATCTGGCAACCGAACGCTTCGACCTGCGAGCTGCGGCACGTTTCGTCGATGCTGCCGAGGCAGCCTGCTCGGTGAATCCGCGCCTGGAGCGGGTCCCCCTGCCGGTTCGCTGCACCGGCGAACTTGGCGGCGATAGTGGCGAATGGTGTCGTTTCGATCGCAACGCCTTTCAAGCCACCCTGGTCGAGCTGCTGCGTGATGAAGTCTCTCGCCGTGCCGGCGGTGAGATTGAGCGCCGGTTGGAGCGGCCGCTGGAACGTCTCGAAGAGCGCCTGGGTGAAGATGGCAAGGAACTTCGAGAAGCCCTGCGTGGTCTATTCAATTGAGCATCAAGCAAGTCAGTTTCTGCGCCGACTTCCCCCAGTCGGCGCTTTTTTTCGTGTCGTTTTATCGCATTGTTTTTGTTCGGGGTGAGCTTTGCCGATGACAGAAATGCCGACGCCGGTTCTTTCCCCGGAAGCATTCCAGCGCCGCCTGCTGGCCTGGTTCGACCGTCATGGCCGGCATGATCTGCCCTGGCAGGAGGAGCGCTCGCCCTATCGGGTCTGGGTATCGGAGATCATGCTGCAGCAGACCCAGGTTGCCACGGTGATTCCGTATTTCGAGCGTTTCATGACATGTTTTCCTGATGTTGCCACTCTGGCCGAGGCTGAGCAGGATGATGTGCTGCATCTCTGGACCGGACTGGGCTATTACGCCCGTGGGCGCAACCTGCACAAGGCGGCCCGGGAGATCGTCGAGCGTCATGCCGGCGAGCTGCCGCTGGACCTGGAGGCGCTATCCGCGCTCCCGGGCATCGGTCGCTCCACTGCGGGTGCGATCATCGCCCAGAGCAGCGGCCGGCGGGCAGTCATTCTCGACGGCAACGTCAAGCGCAGCCTGGCCCGGCTGCACGCCGTTGAGGGTTGGCCGGGAAGAACGGCCGTTTCTCGCAGCCTCTGGGCCCTGGCCGAGCATTACACCCCAGAGGAGCGCCTGGTCGACTATACCCAGGCGATGATGGACTTCGGGGCAACCCTTTGTCGGCGTGGACAGCCCGACTGCATGGCCTGCCCCTTCGCCGATGTCTGCGTGGCCCACCGTCGGGGCGAGGAGCGACGCTTTCCCGAATCCAAGCCCAGGAAGGCGCTGCCTACACGCACCACCAGGATGCTGCTGCTGCAGGATCCAGAGGGGCGGGTCCTGCTCGAGCAGCGCCCCTCCAGCGGCCTGTGGGGCGGGCTCTGGGGGCTGCCCCAGTTCGACGACATCGCGTCGCTTGAGGCCTGGCTGGACAGCCACGCCCCGGATGCCGAGCTCGGCCGCGCCTGGTCACCCTTCATCCATGTATTCAGCCACTTTCGCCTGGAGATCACGCCGCAGCTGGCCCATTGCCATGGCGCTTCCGCCGTGGACGAGTCGCGTTGCTGGTACGATCCGGGAAATCCTGCCAGCATCGGACTGGCCGCGCCGGTCAAGTCACTGCTGATGGCGCTGTCGCCATTCTCACTCGAGCCCCCGGCGAGCTGAGCCTCGCCACGACCCAAGCACCGAAGATTCAGGGTTCAAGCCACAACAGGGAGAGCCACCATGAGCCGTACCGTATTCTGCCGCAAGTATCAGCAGGAGCTGGAAGCATTGCCCTTTCCGCCGCTGCCGGGCAAGAAGGGGCAGGACATCCAGCAAAATGTCTCTAAAAAGGCCTGGGAGGAGTGGCAGGCGCTGCAGACCCGCCTGATCAACGAAAAGCACCTGAACATGCTCGATCCGGAGTCACGAAAGTATCTGAACGACCAGATGGAGCGCTTCCTCGACAACCGCGAGACCGACCAGGCCGAGGGCTACGTGCCGCGGGACCAGTGAGCTGGCGGGCACCGATGCCATTTCGCCATCTTCATGAAACGGAAGGGCTTGACGCCTAAGGCCGTATCTTGTTTAATACGCACCGTTGGCAGCGGCCAGATAGCTCAGTTGGTAGAGCAGGGGATTGAAAATCCCCGTGTCGGCGGTTCGATTCCGTCTCTGGCCACCAAACTGCTGGGGTATAGCCAAGTGGTAAGGCACCGGTTTTTGGTATCGGCATTCCCAGGTTCGAATCCTGGTACCCCAGCCACGCCAACGCTTTTCCGATTCTGCAGTTCGCCTGGATCGGCCCCGAGCCGGCATAGCTCAGTTGGTAGAGCAACTGACTTGTAATCAGTAGGTCCCGGGTTCGACTCCTGGTGCCGGCACCATCCGAAGCGGGTGGGAATTCGGGAAATCAGCGAATTGCAGCTATTTGAAACCGTCCATCGAGGCGGTTTTTTCGTGTCTGCGCAGCGGGAAACACACTCGCTACGCGGGCCTTGAATCCCCATCTGATGATCACCACATTCATCCATGCAAGGTCCCCCTGGGGCCTCCCGCCACGGTGACAGTGCCGTTGGGGCGAGTTCAATCTGAAAACTGGTCACGGATACACAGGAGGTGATTGGGATGCCAGTGCAGACATCGTCCACCCGCAAGTTGAAACAGGCAACCGACTATACCGTTGCCGATGCGTCAGCCGCTCTCGGCCAGGCAGCAGGTTTTGCCAACCGGATACAGGATCCTTACCCCACTCGCCTGAGCGAGCCGCTCGATGTGCCCTGGCTCGACCGCCAGGAGGCAGTGGTCAAGGGGCGTGCCGAGGATGGCCCACTGAGCCAGGCGCAGCTCGATGAGTTCGACCGCAAGGGGTTCCTCTTCGAGCCCAATTTCATCCGGGGAGAGGAGCTCGAGGCGCTGTATGAGGAGCTGAACGAGCTGCTGGGGCGCGACGACTTCCGTGGTCGCGATTTCAGCATCACCGAGCCCGACAGCCGCGAGATCCGTTCGCTGTTTGCCGTCCACTTCCTCTCCGAGCGCTTCCGGAAGCTGGCCCACGATGAGCGGCTGATGGGCCGGGCCCGGCAGATTCTTGGCGGCGACGCCTATGTTCATCAGTCGCGTATCAACTACAAGCCTGGCTTCGAGGGCAAGGGCTTCAGTTGGCACTCCGACTTCGAGACCTGGCACGCCGAGGACGGCATGCCTTCCATGCATGCGGTGAGCGCCTCCATCGTGCTGACCGACAACCATGCTTTCAATGGACCGCTGATGCTGATACCCGGCTCACACAAGATCTATGTGCCATGCCTTGGCAAGACGCCCGATGATCACCACAAGCAGTCACTGAAGCGTCAGGAGTTCGGCGTGGCGAGGCGCGATGCGCTCAGGCAACTGGTCGAGCGAAACGGCATCGAGGCACCGACAGGCGCCGCCGGTGGCCTGCTGCTGTTCGACTGCAATACACTGCATGGATCGAATGCCAACATGTCGCCGGATCCGCGCAGCAATATCTTCTTCGTCTACAATCGACGTGATAATGCGTGTGTCGAACCCTTCGCTGCCCGGCGCAGACGGCCAAGCTTCCTGGCCCATGCTCCGGACGAAGCGTGGTCGCCGGAGCAGTGATGCCCTCCTCGAGCCTGGGGGATTGTGGAACAGGGCGCTTGGTGGGGTAGACTGTCTAGCTTGTTATTGAAGAGCGGCACGCATTTGAGAAGGAGAAGACCCGCCATGCGCTTTGTCCCACGTTTTACCGATGGTCAGGAGTTTCCCCATCCGCTCGGAAAGGTCGTGTGTATTGGTCGCAACTATGCCGACCACGCCAGGGAGCTGGATAACCCGGTACCCAGCGAGCCGCTGCTGTTCATAAAGCCAGCCACCAGTGTGGTCAACCTGGACGAGCCGCTCGATCCTCCTTTTTCCCGCGGGGATGTACATTACGAGATCGAGCTGGCGCTGCTTATCGGCGAGGAGCTATCCCATGCCACGTCGGACGAGGCAGAGCGCGCCATCGTCGGTATCGGCCTTGGCCTGGACTTGACGCTGCGCGACGTACAAACGCGCCTCAAGGAGAAGGGTCACCCCTGGGAAGTGGCCAAGTGCTTCGACGGTGCCTGCCCGCTGAGCGACTTCCTGCCGCTCAGCCGCGTGCCGAACTGGAATGCGCTCTCCTTCGAGCTGGAGATCGATGGTGAGCTGCGACAGCATGGCGAAGGTTCGGACATGCTGTTCCCGGTCCCGACACTGGTAGCGGAGATGAGCCGACATTTCACCCTGCAGCCGGGTGATGTGATCCTCACCGGTACGCCCGAAGGAGTGGGTGAGTTACCCCGTGGCGCCAGGCTTCGCATGACTCTGACCGGGGGCCTGGAAGCGACGGTCAAGGTAGCGGAGTGAACCAGGCAGCCTGAGGCGAGACCATAGCCTCACGACAAGACGCCCCCGCGCTGGTATGACGCGGGGGCGTCTTTTCGTCTATCGCTTGAGTGTGTCGGCCTCACTTACTCGAGGTAGGTATACCCTTGTAGCCCGGCGGAGAGATCGTCGAGGAACTGCGCCTGCTCCTCCTGCGGCAGGCCGCTCTCGGCCAGCTGGCCGGCCAGCCGCTCACGCAGCACCTCGGCATCGAAATTGACGTAGGCGAGGACGTCGGCCACACGGTCCCCCTGCTGGGCATGGGACAACACCCAGCGCCCATCGTCGCCCAGGGCGGCGTCCACCGAGTCGGTATCGCCGAACAGGTTGTGCAGGTCGCCGAGGATCTCCTGATAGGCGCCGACCAGGAAGAAGCCCAGCAGTCGCTCCTCGCCCTCGCGCCACTCCGGTAGTGGCAGGGTGGTTTCCACGCCCTGGCCATCCACGTAGCCGTCGATGCGGCCGTCGCTATCACAGGTGATGTCCTGGATCACGCCGCGGCGGGTCGGCTCGCGGTCGAGTCCGGTCAGCGGCAACACCGGGAAGATCTGGTCGATACCCCAGACGTCGGGCACAGACTGGAACAGCGAGAAGTTGACGAACAGCTTGTCGGCGAGCTTTTCGGCCAGTTCGTCGATGATCTCCCGATGGGCCCGGTTGCGGCTGTCCAGCCGTGAGCGCAGGCGGGCGCAGGCGGCGAAATAGACCCCTTCGCCTTCGGCGCGCACGGTGATGTCGGCAAGCCCCATGATGAAGCGGTCATGCAGTTCGCTCATGGCCTGCAACAGGTCGTGCCATGCTTCCACCAGCCCACGAGGCTCCATGTGATCAAAGAGCAGGTCGTGGACCCGCCACAGCTCCTCGAGCTGGGGGTCATCCTCGGCCCGGCGCTCGGGGGCCTGGTCGTTGACCCGCTCCTCGCCGATCACGTTGGTGATCAGCACGGCGTGGTGCGCGGTGAGCGCCCGGCCGGACTCGCTGATCAGGTGGGGCTGGGGTATCTCTGCCTCGCTGCAGGCCTGGGCGAAGGCGCTGACCACGTTGCGGGCATATTCACGCATGGAGTAGTTGATCGAGCAGAAGCTGCGCGAGCGGGTGCCTTCGTAGTCGATGCCGAGCCCGCCACCCACGTCGACGGTATCGATGGGGACGCCGAGTGCCAGCAGGCTCTGGTAGAAGCGTGCGCACTCCCGCAGGCCGAACTGGATGTCGCGGATATTGGCGATCTGCGAGCCCAGGTGGAAATGCACCAGCTGCAGGCAGCCGAGGGAGTCGGTCTCGCGCAGGCTTTCCACTACGGCCAGCATCTGGCCGGCGGTGAGGCCGAATTTGGATTTCTCGCCACCGGTATCCTGCCACTTGCCCATCCCCACCGAGGCCAGGCGGGCCCGCAGGCCGATACGAGGGGTCACTTCGAGCCGTTCGGCCTCTTCCATGATCAACGGCAGCTCGGAAAACTTCTCTACCACCAGATACACCCGGTGACCGAGTTTTTCTCCCATCAGTGCCAGGCGGATGTACTCGCGGTCCTTGTAACCGTTGCAGACGATCAAGGAGGGACCGTCGCCGGAGAGTGCCAGCACCGCCAGCAGCTCCGGCTTGCTGCCGGCCTCGAGGCCGACTCGCCCGTGACCGCGCTCGCGGGTGGCGAGAATCTCCTCGACCACCCGGCGCTGCTGATTGACCTTGATGGGATAGACCGCGGTATAGCCGCCGGTGTACTCCTCCTCGGTCATGGCCAGGTCGAAGGCATCGCAGAGCTGCTCGACCCGGTCGTGGAGGATATCGCTGAAGCGCACCAGCACCGGCAGGCGCAGGCCGGCTTCACGCAACTCGTCCACTAGCGGTGCGAGTGGCAGCGCCGGGCCGTCGGCTTCGCTGCCGAGCGGTCGTACCAGCGCGTGCCCGGCATCGTCCACATCGAAATAGCCGCTGCCCCACTGGTCGATGTTCCAGGTGCGTCGGGCGCGCTGGGCGGGGCCGGAGGCTGCTCCCATCGATAGAGTCATGCGTTGCTCGCTTCGGGCAGGGGCAGGGCGCCATGGGTAAGGCGTGCCGTGAGAATGGTATGGAACTGTGTCGGATCGTGGGGCGTCAGGTCATGGGCCGGCGGGTACACATAGACCACCAGCAGGCGGGAAAGCCAGTAGCGCAGGGCGGTCATGCGCAGCATCGTCGGCCACACCTCGCGCTCGGGGCCGGTGAGCGGCCGCCGGTTCTGGTAGGCGCGCAGGATGACATCGTGGCGCTCGGCGTCGAGGCGGCCGTCGGCGTCAGAGGCCCAGTCGTTGATGACGATGGCCAGGTCGAAGAGCAGGTCCCCGGTGCAGCCATTGTAGAAGTCGATAATGCCGCCGAGGCGATCACCCTCGAACAGGGTGTTGTCACGAAACAGGTCGCCGTGCAGCGCCCCCTGGGGTAGCGGTGGCGCATCACCGAAGACCCCCTGGTAGATCTCCACCTCGTCCTTCATCAGCGCCTGGTCCTCCGGCGACAGGTAGACCAGCACCCGGTGATGCATGGCCATCAGCCAGTTCAGGTCGCGAGGGTTGGGGCGGTGGCCGGGAAAGTGCTGCGAGACCACGTGCATGCGACCCAGGGTATCGCCGAGGACACGACACTGTTCCAGGCTGGGTGACAGGGGGTGGCGGCCCGGCAACCGCGGGAAGAGCAGCGATGGCTTCCCCGACAGGCTGTGCAGGGCGACACCCTCACGATCGTGAACGGGACCCGGCACCGGCAGGCGATGCTCGTCCAGATAGTCGAGCAGCTCGACGAAGAACGGCAGCTCCTCATGTTCGCCCTGCTCGAAGAGGGTCAGAACCAGCTCACGACGATCGGTGGTGACGAAGAAGGTGGAGTTTTCGGTGCCACCGGCCACGCCCTCCAGTGTCGCCAGCGAACCGACGTCGAAATGGCTGAGGAATTCTGCGACCTGAGCGTCGCTTAGTGGTGTGAATACGGCCATGTCTCTCTCGCCCGGGTTGCCAAGCCGCCTATTGTAGCGACTTGGCACTTCGATGCACGTCCGAGGAGGATGGTTCGACATCCGGGCATCGTCAAAGCACGGATCGGGCGCTACCAGTTGATCAGCACCCACTGGGGCACGGCTATGCGGTCGCCTTCCTGGCGTTCGAAGTTGCCGTCGCCGTCATGGTCCACCAGGTAGTAACTGGGGCCACGGGCTGGACGTATCTCGATGGCGTAGAGCTGGCCGTTCACCCGGTACTCGCGAATGGTGCGATCCTCTTCCTGGCGGATGGTGATATCGGGTTCCACATCGGCGGAGGATTGCGCCAGGGCCGGGGTGGCAAGGGTCAGGCCAAGCCCAAGGGAGAGCAGTGCGACAGCCAGGATACGACGCTTTGTGTTCATCTCGACCTCCAAAGCCGGCTTGCGACAATCGCTTTCACCGCGCGGGTATAGATGCAGTGTACGACGTTGGACAACACGAACCCAATGTCGGCGGCAAAACCGTTGCGCAATGCGTATCATGGCTGACCAGGATCACGTTTTCTTGCACAGACTCAACGGATGCCGATACATGGCCGACACGCCCATCGTTCTCGTCGACGGTTCCTCCTATCTCTACCGAGCCTTCCACGCCCTGCCGCCCCTGACCACGTCCAAGGGGCAGCCCACCGGCGCCGTGAAAGGCGTGCTCAACATGCTCAAGAGACTGATCAAGGATTATCCCGACAGCCCCATGGCGGTGGTCTTCGATGCCAAGGGCAAGACCTTTCGCGATGAGCTTTTCGATCAGTACAAGGCCCATCGCCCGCCCATGCCCGATGACCTGCGCTCCCAGGTGGAACCGCTGCATGCCTGCGTTCGAGCGCTGGGACTGCCGCTGCTGTGTGTCGAGGGGGTAGAGGCCGACGATGTCATCGGCACCCTGGCCCGCCATGCCACGGAGGCGGGCCGTGACGCGGTGATCTCCACCGGCGACAAGGACATGGCCCAACTGGTCAATGAGCACATTACGCTGGTCAACACCATGAAGGACGAGACCCTCGACGTGGAGGGGGTCAAGGCCAAGTTCGGCCTGCCGCCGGAGCTGATCATCGACTACCTGGCGCTGATGGGCGACAAGGTCGACAACATTCCCGGCGTGCCTGGGGTCGGCGGCAAGACGGCCCTGGGACTGCTGCAGGGCATGGGCGGCGGCCTGGATGCCATCTATGCCGACCTGGAGCGAGTAAAGACGCTCGACTTCCGGGGAGCCAAGACGCTGCCCAAGAAGCTCGAGGAGCACCGCGAGATGGCGTATCTCTCGTACCAGTTGGCCACCATCAAGACCGACTGCGAGCTGCCGGTGGGCCTCGACGACCTGGATATCGCCCATCCTGATCGCGACGCGCTAAAGCACTGGTACACCGAACTGGAGTTCAAGGCCTGGCTGTCGGAACTGCTGGAAGGCAAGGACGAAGGCGTCGACGATGTGGGCCGTGGCGCCGCGGTCGCAGGCACAGGTGCGGCGGGCAATCTCGATCCGGAGGCGCCGTCGGCCAGCGTGGCGGCGTGCAAGAACCACCTGATCCTGAACCGGGAGGAGCTGGACGACTGGCTCTCGCGACTGGGGGCGGCCGAGGCGTTCTGCTTCGACCTGGAGACCAACAGCCTCAACTACATGGTCGCCGAGATCGTTGGCATCGGACTGGCGCTGGAGCCGGGGGAGGCGGCCTACATCCCCGTGGCCCACGACTACATCGACGTGCCCGACCAGCTCGATCGCGAGGAGGTGCTGGCGAGGCTCAAGCCGCTGTGGGAGGACGCCAAGCGGGGCAAGATAGGACAGAACCTCAAGTACGACATTTCGGTGCTGGCCAACTACGATATCACCGTGCGCGGGCCGCTCACCGATACCATGCTCGAGTCCTACGTGCTCAATTCCACGGCGACCCGCCACGACATGGACTCGCTGGCGCTGAAGTACCTCGGCCAGAAGACCGTCAGCTTCGAGGAGATCGCCGGCAAGGGAGCCAAACAGCTCACCTTCAACCAGATCGACTTCGAGCAGGCCGTGCCCTATGCCTGCGAGGATGCCGACGTGACGCTGCGGCTGCACTGCGAGCTGCGCCCACGGATCGAAGCCGAGGGGCGCCTGGCCGATGTGCTGGATACCATCGAACGGCCACTGATCCCGGTGTTGTCGCGCATGGAGCGCACCGGCGTGGCCCTGGATGCCGATCGGCTCCACCGCCAGAGCCAGGAGCTGGCCGAGCGCATCCGTGAGCTGGAGATTCGTGCCTTCGAGCTGGCCGGTCGCGAGTTCAACCTCGGCTCGCCCAAGCAGCTCGGGGAGATCCTGTTCGAGGAGCAGAAGATTCCGGTGATCAAGAAGACGCCCAAGGGAGCGCCTTCCACCGCCGAGGCCGTGCTCGAGGAGCTGGCGCTGGACTATCCGCTGCCCAAGGTGATCATGGAGCACCGGGGGCTCTCCAAGCTCAAGTCCACCTACACGGATAAGCTGCCCCGACTGGTCAACAAGGCAACGGGGCGACTGCATACCAGCTATCACCAGGCGGTCACCGCCACCGGGCGACTCTCGTCCAGCGACCCCAACCTGCAGAACATTCCGATACGAACCGAAGAAGGACGAAAGATCCGCCAGGCCTTCATCGCCCGGCCGGGCTACTGCATCGTCGCCGCCGACTATTCGCAGATCGAACTGCGCATCATGGCCCACCTTTCCGAGGACAAGGGACTGCTCACCGCCTTCGCCGAAGGGCGTGACATCCATACCGCCACCGCCTCCGAGGTCTTCGGCGTGCCCATCGACAAGGTCTCCGGCGACCAGCGGCGCAGCGCCAAGGCGATCAACTTCGGCCTGATCTACGGCATGAGCGCCTGGGGGCTCTCCAGGCAGCTGCATATCGAGCGCAGTCAGGCGCAGACCTATATCGATCGCTATTTCGACCGCTATCCCGGTGTGGCGCGCTACATGGATCGCATTCGTGCCCAGGCGGCGGAAGATGGCTACGTGGAGACGGTCTTCGGGCGACGGCTCTATCTGCCGGAGATCCGTGCCCAGAACCATGCCCGGCGCCAGGCCGCCGAGCGTACCGCGATCAACGCCCCCATGCAGGGCACCGCGGCGGATATCATCAAGCGCGCCATGATCGAGGTCGACACCTGGCTGCATGAGCAAGCGGGCAAGGCGGCCGACTTCGACGCCGTGATGGTGATGCAGGTCCACGACGAGTTGGTCTTCGAAGTGGCCGAGGCCGAGGTGGCCGACTTCATTGTGCAGGTGAAGGAGAAGATGCAGGCCGCCGCCGAGCTCAGCGTGCCGCTGATCGTCGAAGCGGAGAGTGGGGTTGATTGGGACGAGGCTCACTAGCGTGAGTTCGGAGCCAGTAGTCTAGCGGGCGCCATCTACGTAAGCGGCGCCGGGGACGGGTCGGAGCGGAGGTCATTCTTCAGGGATGAAGAATGTAGCGCCCAGGGAGGGGTTCACAGCGCCTCCGCGAAGGCCGGGCCCCGGGAAAGCCGCGATGTTAGGCCCTCGCCGTCCCACTCCTGAGCAGCTGGCGTTTGGTCCCGCTCAGTCCCTGAGCACCGTGGCGGTGCGCTGGGGCTCGAGCCGTACCTGCTCGCCGATCTTCCACAGAGTGTGGCTGGGGGTGATGGCGCAGAATCGCTGGCCGTGGTGCTCGAGCAGGTAGTAGCAGTCGTGCCCGCGGAACTCGCGCTCGACGATGGTGGCGCCATGGTCGTCGGGTGCGGCTGACAGCGACAGGTGCTCCGGGCGCAGCGAAAGGCGTACCGGGCCCTGATGGTGGTGGTTGATCGCCACGGGGCCGAGGGCAGTCTGGGCGATCTCGCCGTCGGCCTCACCCTCGAGCAGGTTGGTATGGCCAAGGAATTCGGCGACGAAGGAGGTGGCGGGCGTCTGGTAGATGCACTCCGGACGGTCCATTTGCAGCAGCCGGCCCGAGTGCATGACGCCTACCTGATCGGCGAAGGAGAGCGCCTCGGCCTGATCATGGGTAACGAGGATGACAGAAGTGCCGGCGGCCTTGAACAGGCGACGCACTTCCTTGCGGGTCGACTCCCGCAGGGCGGCATCGAGGTTGGAGAAGGGCTCGTCCAGCAGCACCAGCTCCGGTTCTGCGGCGAGCGTTCTGGCCAGGGCGACACGCTGCTGCTGGCCCCCCGAGAGTTCGTCGGGCATACGGGCGGAGAGGTCGGCCAGGCCCACCAGGTCGAGCCATTCCCGCGCCTTGGCGGGGCGTTTCGCCTTGGCGATATGGCGCATGGCGAAGGCGACGTTCTCACCCAGGCTCATGTGCGGGAAGAGCGCATAGTCCTGGAAGACGATACCGATACGGCGCTGCTGGGGCGGTAGTTGGGTCACTCGCTTGCCATGCAGCAGGATCTCCCCGCCATCCGGCGTCTCGAAGCCGGCGATCATGCGCAGTGTGGTGGTCTTGCCACAGCCGCTGGGACCCAGCAGAGCAAGGATTTCGCCATTGCCCAGCGTGAAGTTCACGTCCTCTACTGCCAGTGGGTCACCATCACGGTAGCGCTTGTTGAGCCGCTCCACCGAGAGCAGCGGGTCGATCAGCCGGACAGGGCTACCCTGTGGGTCGGCGCTTAGATTGAGGTTCGTCATCATTTGCCCTCCTTGGTGAGCAGAAGGCCCACGGACAGGCTCGAGAACACCACGATGGCGGCGGCGAAGGGCGCCGCTTCGGCCAACATGCCTTCCGAGGTACGGGTGAATACGGTGACCGCCAGCGTGGTATAGCCGGTGGGGGCCAGCATGAAGGTGATCGGCAGCTCCTTCATGCAGAGTACGAAGACCAGTACGACGCCGGCCAGGATGCCGCGCCGCAGGCGTGGGAAGATCACATGGATGAAGGTGCTCGCTGGGCCATGGCCCAGCGAGTGGGAAGCCTGCTCCATGCTGGGCCGGGTCTGTAGCAGCGAGTTGCGGATCGGCCCCAGCGCCAGCGCCAGGGATGCCATGGCCCAGGTAATGATCAGCAGTGCCAGGGTCTGGTAGAGAAACGGTGCGGTACGCAGCGAAAAGAACACCATGGCCAGGCCCAGCGCCAGTGGCGGCAGGGCATAGCCGATATAGGCCGAGCGCTCGATCAGCGTCGAGAAGGGAGAGCGGTAGCGTACCGTAAGGAAAGCCAGGGGCAGGGCGAAAGCGGCCGCCAGCAGTGCGGCCGGCAGTGCGGCGCCCGCAGAGCGCAGGAAGGTCCCCGGCACCCGGGCGAAGAAGCTCATGTCGGGGGGCGCGAGCAGCAGCCAGTAGCCGAGAATCATCACCGGCAGGCCGATGGAGATACCGAACAGCACGATCAGGTAGGGCCAGGCCAGCCAGCGGACCCTGCCCAGGGGGGTAGGGCGCAGCGGCCGCGCCACGCCGGTACCGACACGGGCCAGCTTACGCTTGAGCACCAGGCTGTCGAGCATCACGAAGCTGGCTGCTACTGCCAGCAGCATGATGGCGAGCCAGGCGGCATAGATGCGATCGAAGGCGCCGGAGTACTGGGTATAGATGGCGTAGCTGAAGGCTTCGTAGCGCATCAGCGCAACGGCACCGAAGTCGCCCAGCACGTAGAGGGTGATCACCAGCCAGCCGGCCATCAACGACGGCATCAGGTGAGGCAGCGTCACCTTGCGCAGAATCTCGCCCTGGGTGTAACCCAGGCTGCGTGCGCTCTCTTCCAGGTTGCCGTCCAGGCCGGAAAGGGCCGTGCGCAGGTTGAGGAAGAGATAGGGAAAAGTGTAGAGCGACAGCGCCAGGGTGGCGCCGAGGTAGCCTTGAATGCGTGGCAGTTGAATACCGGTGAGCTGGGCCAGCACCCCGTAGTTGCCACCCAGGCCGATCAGCGCATAGGCCATTACGTAGCCCGGCACGGCCAGCGGGATGACGCCCATGATAGTCAGGGCTCGCTTGAAGCGAATATCGGTGCGTGTGACCAGCCAGGCCAGCGGAAAAGCCATGACGGTGGTCAAGACCACCACGCCTGCGGCCAGGGCCAGAGTGTTGATCAGCAATTGGAGGTTGCGGGGACGCAAGACCAGATCGACAAGCGTGGCGCTGTCAGCTTCGAAGGCCCGCAGGCCCAGATAGAGCAGCGGCACCAGCATGGCGGCAGCAACGACCAGCGACGGCAGCAGGATGTGCAGCGGCACATTCCGGGGCAGCAGGCGCGGCAGGCGGGAGGCCGGCTGACTATGGATGGAGGTGCTGTTGGTCCGTGTCATCGTGCCTCGCGGAATGAAGTGCGCCGCCTGCAGAGCAGGCGGCGCTCGGGTCGGCGTTACAGCAGGCCGACATCGCGCAGTAGGTTCAGGGTGCCTTCGAGATCCTCGAGCTCGTCCAGGTCGATCTGGGGGGACACCTCGAGAAGGCGATCAAAATCTTCGAGAGTCGGGTTCTGGATGACGCCGCGGGTCACCGGGTACTCGTACACGCTGCCGGTGAAGTACTGCTGGGCGGCCGGCGAGAGCAGGTAGCGCACGAACTCGATGGCCTCTTCCTGACTGTCGCTGCTGCCGACCACGGCGATACCGGCCACGTTCACCAGGTTGCCGATATCACCGTCGGCGAAGAAAGCCTGTTCCACCGGGTAGTCGGCATCGCTCGCCTTGAAGCGTGGCAGGTAGTAGTTATTGACCAGGCCGAAGTCGATTTCACCGCCGGCGATGCCCTGCACCTGGGTGGTATTGTTGCGGAAGGTAACTGCGCCATTGTCACGCATGCCTTCCAGCCATTCACGGGTTGTGTCATCGCCGTGTTCGACGCGCATGGCGGTCAGGAAGGACTGGAAGGAGCCATTGGTGGGGGCCCAGCCAACACGCCCTTCATAGCGCTCATCGGTGAGATCGAAGACGCTCTCGGGCAGCTCGCCCTCGTCGACCCGCTCCGGTGAGTAGGCGACGACCCGCGCGCGGCCGCTGGCAGCAACCCAGTTGCCGGACTCGCTGGTGTAAATGCTTGGCAAGCCTTCATAGATATCGGCCGGCAGTTCGGCAAGCAGACCGGCCTGGCTGATGGCGCCCATGGCCCCGGCATCCTGGCCCCAGTAGAGATCGGCCGGTGAACGGTTGCCCTCTTCCTGCAGCAATACGGCCAACTGGGCCGTGTCGCCATAGCGGACCTGCACGCTGATGCCCGTGTCCTTCTCGAACTGTTTGACGACTGGCTCGACCATCGACTCGCCACGCCCCGAATAGAGAGTCAGGCTGGCGGCGGAGGCCAGCGGAGCGGCAAGCAGGGTGGTTGCGACAGCGGTTACAGTAAACAGCGTCTTGCGCATGGATGTGTTCCTTGAGGCTGAAAGGCGGGGGAAATAGTGCGCCACTCTGTGTTGACATCGTCCCTCGGCCAGTCTCGGTCTAGCGCCACGATAGCAAAAATGGATCTGATTGCAAATGACAATGATACGCAAAAAGATTTTAATGATCTCGGTCAATTTTCTCTGCTGAAAAAGCGCAGCGCCCGCCACTCGTTTGAGTGGCGGGCGCTTTTTCCGGCAGGCACGGTGGGGTCAATAGCCGACCAGTAGCGCCGGCAGGCCGGTGATGAGGGCGGGGAAGAAGGCCATCAGCAGGCAGGCCAGCACGATCAGCGCCACGAAGGGGATCACCGCCTTGTAGAGGTCGACGATCTCGACGCCGGGTGGTGCGACTCCCTTCAGGTAGAACAGTGCGTAGCCGAATGGTGGTGTCAGGAAGGAGGTCTGCAGCACCACTGCCACCATCACCACGAACCACAGCACGTCGATGCCCATCTGCTGGACGATCGGCAGCATGATCGGGAAGCTGAGCAGTACGATGCCGGTCCAGTCCAGGAACATCCCCAGCAGGAAGACCAGGAACAGCATCAGGATCAACGCGCCGGTGGTGCCACCGGGCATGGCCAGTACCAGGTCGCTGATCACCGTCATGCCGCCGCCGCGGGAGAAGACCCCGGTAAAGGCGGTGGCGCCGACCAGCACCAGCATCACCATGGTGGTCGTCTTGCCCGCCTCGATCAGGGTGTGAAAGCAGGTTTTGATCTTGCGGTCACCGAAAATCAGGAACAGCAGGAAGGCGATCCCCACGCCGATGGCGGAGGCCTCGGTAGCGGTAGCGATCCCGGTGAAGAGCGCCCCGAGCACCCCAAGGATCAGGCCCATGGGCGGCACCACGTACTTCGCCAGCATGATCAGCAGCTGACCGGTACTGGTTTCGGCGCGCTCCGTCGGAGGCACGGGAGGGCCATAGGAGGGTTTGATATAGCAGATGATGAGCACATAGAGCGCGTACATCGTCCCCAGCATCAGGCCCGGGATCAGCGCCCCGGCGAACAGCGCCCCCACCGACACCGGCGAATAGCTGGCCATCAGGATCAGCATGATGCTCGGCGGGATCAGGATGCCGAGGCAGCCGCTGGCCATGATCACCCCGGAGCTGAGCTCCTTGTTGTAGCCGTACTTGAGCATCGGTGCGAGGGCGATCATGCCCATGACAGCGATCGACGCCCCGACGATGCCGGTAGTGGCGGCGAGCAGCACCGAGACGATGACCACCGTCAGCGCCAGTCCACCACGAAGATTGGCCAGCAACAGGCGCATGACATCGAACATCTTCTCGGTGACGCCCGAATCATTGAGAAAGCGTGCCATCAGTACGAAGAGCGGAATCGCCACCAGCACATAGTTGTCCATGGCGTTGCCATAGATATTGTTGATGATAGTGCCCAATACCCGCGGCCCAGGGCCGAGATAGGCCCCGATCACCGCCACCCCGCCCAGCACGAAGGCCAGCGGATGGCCCATGAACAGGCCGACCAGCAGGCCGCTGAACATGACCAGGGTAAGCAGTTCTGCACTCAGACTCATGCGGTTTTCTCCCGAAGCTGCTGAATGGCACGGATGACGATGGCGATGGCCTGCAGGAGGATCAGGAAAGCGGCCACCACGATCACACCCTTGATCGGGTAGACCGGTATCGAGACCATGCCATAGGTGGTCTCACTGCGGCTGTAGGAGCGCATGAAGAAGCTCCAGCCGAAGGTCAGCAGCATCCAGATGAAGGGTACGAAGAAGATCAGATAGCCGAGCAGTTCGATGGCGGCCTGCTTGCGGCGCGTGAGCAGGCGCTTGAGCACATCGACCTCGACGTGGGCGTGATGGCGCAGGCCATAGGCGGCCATCAGCATGAAATGGGCGCCGAACAGCATCTTGGTGATATCGAAGGCCCAATCGCTCGGGCGCCCGGTAAAGAAGCGCAAGGCAATGTCGTAAAGCACCACCAGGGTGATGATGGCAATCAACGGCGCAATGACACGCCCGAGTGTCTCATTGAGCGTGTCGATCGCCTTGGCAATCGCATTCATGGAAGCTCTCCGTTGTAGGGCCCACAAAAAACCGCCCCGGGATCAGCCGGGGCGGCATAGACCTCCCGTTACAGGCAGGCTTCTATCTCTTCCAGAGAGGGCAGGTTATCCATGGTGCGGCTCATGTTGAACGGCACCGAGATATCGCGCCAGGTAGCATAGTCCTCCAGGTAGCTGATCATGGAGTGGTAGACCTTGGCGTGGTCGGGATTCTCGCAGGCGCCGCGCAGGATGACATCATTGGTGATGTCCTGGATGCGGGCCAGGTCCTCTTCGGAGAACTGGTTGATCTGCACGCCGGCATCGATGAACTTCTGCGTCGCATCGGTGGACTCACGCTCGGACCATGCCAGTGACCAGGTCATGGTGGCGTCGGCGGCAATCTTCAGCTTCTCTTGGGTCTCCTCGGAGAGGGCGTCCCAGGCCTCGCGGTTGATCATCACGCCAAACACACTGGCGGACTGGTGCCAGCCCGGGGTGGCCCAGTAATCGGCGACCTCGGCAAAGCCGGCATTGTAGTCCACGCCCGGGGTGGAGAACTCACCGGCGTCGATCACGCCGCGCTCGATGGCCTGGTAGACCTCACCGCCGGCGAGGGTGACCTGGGAACCACCGAGCTCCTCGAGCACGCGGCCCTGATCACGCCCGGAGAGGCGTACGCGCATACCGTCGAGATCGGCCAGGCTCTCGATGGGGGTGCGGCCCATGAAGCCCGACTCGTTGTTCAGTGCGGCATAGGGGAGGTAGACCATGTCGTACTGACCGTAGATCTCCTGATAGAGGTCCCAGCCGCCCCAGCGATGGATCCAGTTGATGTAATCCACGGCATTGAAAAGGCTGGTGGTGGTGGCCAGGGGCGAGAAGGCCGGGTTGCGGCCGGCCCAGTAGCCGGGCCAGTCGCCGGCGGCTTCGATGCTGCCGGTCTCGGTGGCGTCGAACACCTCGGTGCCGGGCATCAGTGTGCCGCCGGCGCGGAATTCGATTTCAAGTTCGTCGCCGGTCAATTTGTTGGCCAGCTCAGCCCAGTGGCGGTCGATCTCGATCAGGTCGATGCTGTCGGGCCAGGTGGACGTCATTGTCCAGCGCTCCTGGGCCTGGGCCGTGGTGGCCATGGCGGCGAATGCAATGCTGGCTGCCAGGCCGGTGAGAGCGAACTTGGTCGTGTTCTTCATCTCATGCTCCCTAGGATTTCGTTGTCTTGTCATAAACGGGAAAACGATGATTTGCCGGGTTGCTCTGGGATTCCAGGGGTCACCTTGACCGAGCGCGCAACTCGACAGTCAAGAACAACCTAGCAGGTGCGCTTGCCATATTGATAGCTTGCTCAAGAAAAGGTTAAAGCAGAAGGGAGGGCCGGAGGGTCGAGTTTTTGATATTAAAATCTGTTTATAAATCAGATGATAAATATAATTAATTGATTAGGGTCATTAAAAATTTTCGCGCGGCTGATAGCGCCCGACTCTTTGCTTTGCCACCAAAGTCTAAAGAATAAAGCGTCGCTGACCCACGTTAGACGCCCACCGGACAAGCCGGTGGGCGTCTTTCAGGTGCCAGGGTGTCGTTAGCTCGAACTCAGCGTCCGCTATAGACCTGTGCGGGCAGCCAGGTTGCCAGGGGTTCA
>NZ_JAHXBV010000043.1:0-32666 GCF_019915905.1 Halomonas sp. ANAO-440
GGACTTCCACCGAGTTGTATGCACGCCTTCACGGGCGCACTTGGAGCGCCGCTCCGCGTCGCGACTGGCGCCTTGGCGGAGGCTGAAACGCCGGTGATGGCCGCGAACGTTGGCAACCCCGCCGGGAGGCTTTCGCCTCCAGTCGCGATCTAAAGATGCTCCAACAGCGGTGTGGCAGCGTCGGTGGATAGAATCGCTGTCGGATCGGAGCTAACAAAAAAGCGCCCTCAGGGAGGGCGCAGGCAAGACCGTGACTAGCAAATGAGGGGAGAAACCATAACGAGGAACTGGCGATCCTCTTATGGGTGTGGCGCCTCATCAAACGCCACATACACACTGTAATCATTCGCGTTTATGCCGTCAACACAAATGCGAATACTTTTTATTAAGTTTCATTGCCTAGCCGGCCAGTCGCAGCCAGAGCGGCAGCGTGGCCATGGCCAGCAGCGTCTGGCCGGTGATCAGGGCGGCCATCAGCTCGGCATCTCCTCCCAGTTGGCGGGCCAGGATATAGGCCGAAGTGGCGGTAGGTAGCGCGGCGAACAGCAGCGCCACGTCACGGCTGACCGGGTCCAGCCCCAGCACCATGGCGAGCAGCAGCACCACGGCCGGCATCAGCGCCAGCTTCACCAGGTTGGATGTCCAGACGCCGCGGTCCAGGCGCATCAGCGCCCGGGGGCGCAGCGCCACACCCACCGCGACCAGGCCCAGTGGCAGGGCGGCTCGTCCCAGCAATTCCACCGTGGCGCCGCTCCAGCCGGGAAGTCCGATGCCGGTCAGGTTCAGGGCGATGCCGACCAGGCAGGCAAGAATCAGCGGATTGCGTACCAGCGCCAGCAGGCTCTTGCCCAGACTGGAAGGGCCCAAGGTGCCGGCGGCAATGAAGCTCGCCACGCAGAGGACGTTGACCACCGGTACCATCAGTGCCACGGCCACCGCTGCCACGGTAGCACCGGCAGAGCCGTGCAGAGCCGCCGCCCCGGCAACCCCCACGTAGGTGTTAAAGCGCACGGCGCCCTGAAATACCGAGGTGAAGGCCGCCGAGTCGATTCCCAGTTTCGGCCGAATGACCCAAAGCAGGGCGGCGAAGAGCAGCATGGTGCCGAGCAGTGCCAGGGCCAGGCGAACAACGGGTACCTGGCCGACATCGGCGTTAGCCAGGGTGGCCACCAGCATGGCCGGAAACAGCAGAAAGTAGATCAGCCGTTCCATGGCGGGCCAGAAGTTGTCGCCGGGCAGCCGGCGCCAGCCCAGCACGGCGCCCAGCAGTATCAGCAGAAACAGCGGTCCCAAAGCCTGCGCCACACCTTCCATTCGTACTCCTTTCAACCCTTGCAAGGCCGCTGCCCTGCGACATCCATCCACGGTCGACGCCCGACAAATGCTGTTAAGCTTACCGCTCTGTCGCCTCTCATTGGAGTGTTGCTTTCACCGTCATGAGCTCACCCTCTCACCCAGACCAAAGGGAAATCCGCTTTCCCGGCATTCGCCTGATGATGCTCGCCACCCTGGTGGCGCTGGCGGTTGCCTTATGGTACCTGGTTTCTCATCTGGTGCGGGGCGACCAGAGCATCGCCTGGTATGCTGCGGCTACCCCCTGCGAGTTGCACCGGTCGTCCTGTCAGGCGATGCTGGGCGGCTCCCGTCGCCTGAGCCTTGCGGCCGATGCGCCGGGGGGGATTCGGGCGCTGGACCTGCTGCCCCTGACGGTAACGCTGGAGGGCGTGGAGGCCACTGCCGTTCATGTTGACTTCGTGGGACGCGATATGGAGATGGGCTTGCACCGCTTCCCCCTCGAAGCGCAGGATAATGGTCGCTATGAGGGGGTGGCCCAGGTGCCGATCTGCACCGAGGCGACCATGCCCTGGCTAGCCCAGGTCGTGGTGGAGACCGCCGATGGCCGACTGGGCAGCCGGTTCGATTTTACTGTGGAGCGAAGTGGGCCATGAAGCGACAGGGTATCTGGAAGGTGTTGGGTGTCGTGGTCGTGCTGGCCGTGGCTCTCGGTGGCTACGGCTGGTATGAGCAGCAGAGGACTGCGGACGAAAGCGGTCCTCGGGGTGGTCCGGTAGAGATGCCCTCTACGCAGGGAGACTTTTCGTTGACCCAGATGGATGAGGACCAGGTTGCCATCCTCTTCTTCGGCTATACCTACTGCCCGGACGTCTGCCCCATGAGCATGGCGGTGATTCGTCAGGTGATGCAGGGGCTGGATGACGAGCAGCGCCAGCGCGTGGTGCCGGTGATGATCACGGTGGACCCCGAGCGCGATACGCTGGAGCGTCTGGAAGAGTACGTGGGCTTTTTCGGCGATGACTTCATCGGTGTGGCCGGCAACGAGGAGCAGCTAGAGGAGCTGGCAGGGCGCTATAACGTGGTATGGCGCCGGGTGGAAACGCCGGATTCGGCAATGGAGTATACCGTCGACCACAGTTCCTCGCTCTATCTGGTCGACCGTGACGGCCAGATCCTGCAGCGGGTGCTCTATTCGCCGACGCCGCACCCGCTTCGCTCGGCGCTGGAGAGCGAGCTGGGCGGGTAGGTCATTCGTCCTCGGCCGGGCTCTTCTCCAGCCGGTCGATCATGGCCATCAGCGCTCGTACCTGGACCCCTTCACGGGTGTCGTGCAGGGGGTCGAGCTGCCAGGTGCTCTCGGTAAAGCCCCACCAGTCCCAGCAGCCCTGGGGATTGGCCAGGCTAGTCTCGGCCTGGGGGTAGAGCACCACCCGTTGATTGGCCACGGCCCATTCGTTGAGGCCACTGTGGCGTACGAAGGCCTCGCCGATTTGCTTGCTGTCCATCCCGCAGCCATGCAGGGCCAGAGTCAGGTCACAGCCCCCCGCCTGGCACGCCTCGGGGATCAGTGCATACCCCACCGAGCCCATCCCGCGTACCGCAAAGTCCTCCTGATCGAAGCGCAGCAGCTGCGTCATATCGACCTCTTGCGCCGGGGCAAGCTCACCATGCAGCCAGGCCAGTGCCTCGCCGGCAATGTCCGTGCCGCAGGCCAGCAGGTGAGTTCCGCCGCCGCCGCGACACTCGGCCAGCCAACTGGGCGGAATCTGCTCGTCGGATCGTATCGGCCAGCCGTGGCCGGCTGTCGGAGCCAGGTTTACCTTCAACTGGTCCCTTGGGTTGGCCAGCCAGCCGGACAGCTGCTCGGCCAGGGCTTCTCCCAGGGAGGCATCGACCACGTTGTCGGCTTCGCCGTGCCAGACATAGGCACGCAGCTCGGCCAGGTCGGAGGCATCACCCACCAGCTCACGTGCCTGGTAATCGCGCAGCTTCAGGTTCAGGGCGGCCAGGTCCGGTGGGCCGCGTCGGGTTGACATGCACTGGCCCAGTGCGCGGCCGAGGCCGCCCTGGGCGCAGCTCCAGGGGCCGGCGGCGAGTACCGCCAGGCCCTCGAATCGCTCCGGCCATGCCACGGCGAGCTGGGTGGCCATATAGCCACCTGACGATATTCCGATGACGCTGATAGCATCGGGCGACGTGCCGAGTGGTGGTAGCTCCGGCAGCGGGTCGTTCGCCAGGGCGCCGGCCGAGAAAAGCAGGCCGGCGACAAGTGGGGGGAAGGCTCTCATGGGTTGGCTGTCAATCCATCACGTCGAGGAGTTCGACCTGGAAGATCAGCGTCTCGTTGGGTCCGATGGGTCCTTGCCCCTGAGCGCCATAGGCGAGCTCCGGGGGAATGAAGAGCATCCAGGTGTCGCCGACGCTCATCAGCTGCAGTGCTTCCTGCCAGCCTTCGATCACCTGGTCCACCCGGAAGTTGACAGACTCGTTGCGATCGAAGGAGCTGTCGAAGACGGTGCCGTCGACCAGCGTGCCTTCGTAGTGGACTTCCACGTGGGAGGTCGGACCGGGACTGGCGCCGTCACCGGCTTCCAGCACCTCGTACTGCAGGCCCGTTTCGGTGGTCTCGACGCCCTCCCTGTCGGCATTCTCGGCCAGGAAGGCTTCCCCCTCGGCGAGATTGAGCTCGGCTATTTGCTCGTTTTCGGCCTGGCGGTTGGCAATGGCCTGCTCCTGAAACCGGCTCAGGGTCTCGGCCATGTCATCGGCACTCATGGCCAGTTCATTCTCTTCGATGACATCACGTATGGCGTCGGTGAAAGCATCCACGTCCAGGTCGGCATACTCCTGTGCGATGCTCTGGCCATAGGCAATCCCCAGGCTGTAGCTGAGGCGCTCATCCTCGGTCTCCGGTGCGGCCAGGGCAAGCGGTGCTGCGGCCATCAAGGTGACCAAGGAGGCGGAAGTCAGGAGTGTCTTCATGCAGAATCCTTTGGTAATAGAAGCATTGAGGCGTGAACCCGTTGGCAGCTAATCGGACTCTAACAGGGCCGGTCCGGTTCCGCACCCGCTGACAAAGGGGGGAACCGGGCCGGTGAAGGGGTAGGTCAGACCACCAGTGTCGGGCAGTGGGCGGAGCCCGCCACGCGCTGGGCGACGCTGCCCAGCAGCAGGCTTTTTTCCCCGTTGGTGCCCTGGGCGCCGATCACGATCAGGTCGCACTCACGCTTGCGGGCGAATCGCACGATAGTGCGTGAGGGCCGCCCGCCCTTGACGAAAGCCCGCAGGCGCGAGGGATCGGTGCCCAGTTCCACCGCTTCCCCCTTGGCATGCACGGCGATCTCGGTGGCGTACTCCTTGAGCGCGTCATCGGGAATATCCAGCTTGTCGGGGCGCACCATGGAGAGCGAGGCTTCCAGCAGGCTGTGGTGCTTGAACACACAGAGAACATAGAGTTCGGCACCGGTCAGCAGGTGTAGCCCCACGGCCTTTTCCAGCGCCTTCATCGCGCCTTTCGAGCCATCCACCGGTATCAGTATACGATTGAACATCACCATCTCCTTAAGCAGGTCGTGCTCACCGATCAACGGAAGGCCAGGTCACGCAGGAACAGCGCGATCTGCGGGAACATGATGATCAGGGCCGCCGAGAGGACCAGCATGAAGACAAAGGGTGGCGTGCCGCGGATCACCTCCCAGTAGGGTCGCTTGAAGATGGCGATGGCCGTAAAGATGTCACAGCCGAAGGGTGGTGTCGCCGAGCCTATCGCCACCTGCAGGGTGATCAATACACCTACATGCACGGGGTCCAGGCCCGAAGCGGCGATGGCCGGTGCAAAGATAGGCGTCAGTACCAGGATGACCACGATGGGATCGACGAACATGCAGGCGACAAAGAAGGCAATGGAGATCGCGATCAGCACCCCGACCGGGCCTGCCTCGTTGATGCCGAAGGCGGCGAGCAGGGTCTGCGGGATCTGGGCGAAGGAGATGATCCATGAGAAGCCGTTACCCACGGCCACCAGGATGAACACCACGGCGGTGATAAGGCCGGTGGACTTGGCGATGGTGTAGATATCCGGCATTTTCAGCGAGCGGAAGATCACGAACTCCAGCAGTACCGCATAGAGCACGCAGGCGGCAGCCGCTTCGGTCGGGCTGAAGATACCGCCATAGATGCCGCCAATGATCAGCACGGGGAAACCCAGCGGCCATAGTGCGTTACGCACAGCAAGCGTGCGCTCCTTCCAGCTCGACTTGGGCTCGGTGGGCACCTTGTGGTAGATCGCGTAGAACACGCAGTAGATCGAGAACAGGAGCAGGATCAGCAGGCCCGGGCCGATACCGGCAATGAACAGTTCGCCGATGGAGGTGCCGGAAATGACCCCGTAGATGATCATGCCGATGCTGGGGGGGATCAGGAAGGCGATATCGCTGGAGTTGATGATCAGCGCCAGGGTGAAGGGATCCTTGTACCCGGCCTTGAGCATGCGCGGGCGCAGCGGCGAACCGACCGCCACCACGGTGGCCTGGGTGGAGCCGGAAACGGCACCGAACAGGGTGCAGGAGGCAGCGGTGCTGACGGCAAGGCCGCCCTTCACGTGGCCGACGAAACTCATGACCATGTCGATGAGCCGCCCGGCGGACTGGCCGCGGGTCATGATGTCGGCGGCGAGAATGAACATGGGCACGGCGATCAGCGCCGTGGGCCGTATGCCCCCCATCATCTGCTGGATGAGGGTCTCCATCTGTCCGGTGCCGCCAAAGGTCATGTAAAAGCCGACAAAAGCCGCCGTGACCAGAGGAATCATCATCGGGAAGCCGAGCAGCAGCAACACGATCATGAGGGAAACGATTATGGTTGTCATGGTGGTGTAATCCTCTCGTGCTCAGCTCAGACTTCGGTTTCCGTGTCCTTGTAGCCATCGACCACATGGGTCGACAGATAGACATCACGGGAGGTGAGGTTCTTGATGGCGGTGAGCAGGTACTGGATGCCGGTGATGGTGAACCCGACCGGGACCCAGAGGTAGATGATCCAAACCGGAATACTCAGAGAGGGGAGGACCCGTCCACGGCCATACAGCGTGCTGATATAGCCGATGGAGTAGTAGCAGAGCACGAACATCACCAGAGAGGTGAACAGACAGATGAAGATCATCAGCCAGCGCCGGCCACCGGTGGGCAGGGCATCATAGAAGGCGGACATGCGGATATGACGACCGTGACGGGCGGCATAGCCGAGCCCGGCGAAGGTGATCATCACGATCAGGATGCGGTTCACCTCTTCGGCGAAGTGCAGGCTCTCGCCGAGCAGGAAACGACTGAGCACGTTGGCCACCGTGTTGATGGCCATCAAAATCACCCCCACGGCCAGGATCGTTGACTCAGCCTTGCTGATCCAGGTGTCGACGACGCCCAGGGGGCCGGGGAGCGTCGAGCGATAGTTCTTCTCGGATTCTTCTTCTGTCATGCGACCGGACTCCTGAGTCTTTCCCTGCGAAGGGAGTGAAATGCCATATCCACCCTCAAGGGTAAGCAGCGCGGTACGGCTCCGTCCCGCGGGGCGTCAACGCTGATTGGCCGGGACGGAAACAATAAGGGGGTAGCCGGCGGGCTACCCCCTCGCACGATGAGTGGCCCTTGAGGCTTACTCCTCGCCGGTTACGGCTTCCAGGTCGGCCTTGAACTGCTCAAGCAGCTCCTGGCCGCGCTCACCGGTCATTTCGATGAAGCGCTCCTCGACCTGCGGGGCACGCTCGCGGAAGGCCTGGATCTGGTCTTCGTCGAGGCGGGTTACGGTAACTTCGTCGGATGCCTCCTGGATCTTTTCCAGGGATTCATCGGCGAGCCCGGAGATGTGGTCGATGATGTGCTCATAGGCCGCTTCGGTGGCGTCACGGACCAGCTGCTGTTCCTCTTCGGAGAGACCGTCGAAGAAGTCCTGGTTGGCCATCATGGCGGTGGTGAACCAGCCATGGCCGGTGAACACCAGATGCGGCGACACCTCGTAGAGACCGCCGGACTCGATCCAGAAGATCGGGTTTTCCTGCCCCTGGATGATGCCGGTCTGCAGGCCGCCGTACACTTCGCCCCAGGGCAGCGGGGTCGGGGTGGCGCCGAAGGCGCGGTAGGTCTCGGAGAGCAGCGGGTTGGTCATGGTGCGGATGTTCTTGCCGCGCAGATCGTCCGGGCTGGTGAAGGGTTCATCCAGGGTGACGACCATCTCGCCTTCCGGGTACATCTTGAGAAGCTCGAGGCCCTGCTCCGCATAGAGCTCCGGGAACATCTCGTTGATGGCCTCGCTGGTGTTGAAGAACTCGATGACCGACTCTTCATCGGTGGGCAGCAGGTAGGGAATGAAGAAGATCTGCGCTTCGGGAATCAGCGAGCCGGTGAAGCCGGGGGACTGGTTGACGAACTGCAGGATCCCGGCCTGTGTCTGCTCCATGATGTCATCGGACTCGCCCAGTTCACCAAAGCGGTAGATCTGAACGGTGTTATCGGAATTCTCCTCGATATATTCCTTGAAGGCGACGGCGAATACGTCCTGCACATCACCCTCGAATTCCTCATGCGCATAGCGCCAGTTGGCGGATTGTGCCGCGGCCGACATGCCGAACAGCAGCGCGCCGATACTGGCAGTGGTCAACAGCTTGGTTGCCTTCATTATTGTGTTCTCCTCGCAGGTTGGGCCTGTGAAACTCGATCACATCTCCAGGCATCGCGCAGCCTCATGGACTGCATAGCTTTTTTCAGGCTAGCGTGGCACTTAGGGGGGGTCAAGCTGGCTTTCGATGGTTTGAAGCGCTAAAAGTTGTGCTTTTTTCTGCAATTGCCAGCGCGATGCCAGAGAAAATGCCAGTTTCGAGCGACAAGTCGGTTGGCAAACGAGACCTTCGCCGCGCTCGGCCAGTGCCTGCAGGCGAGCCAGAGTTTCCTGCTCAGCGGCAAGCTCGGCGCGTTGCACCTGCTGTCGCACTTCGGCCACGCCGGGGCTTTTTTCGGCCTCGCCTTTCAGCTGCCGGCGCAGGGCGCGCAGCACCGACGTGACCTCCCGCTGCCACCGTCGGATCGCCGCTAGTTCATCAGGCTCCGCTTCCAATGCCAGGCCATGGTGGTGGAGCCAGCAGTGCCACAGCAGCTCGCAGACGTCCACGCCGGCTTCATCCTGCAGTGCCAGGCAGGCGGTCTCCACGCCGGGACGCGTATAGAGTGCCAGGGCGAAGTCCCATAGCGGATCCGCCGCCAACCGGCTCCGCAGAGCCCTCTCCAATCGGGTAGAATCGACACTCATGATCAGGCTGTCGCCATTTACCGTTACTGTCTTCTATTGGGTATTGCCGCCGGCGGGCGGCAGCATCGTTATCTACTAAGGAAATGCTGAACAAATCGACGAGCGAGATGAAGCGCAACGAAGCGATTCACTCGCACAGTCATTTGTGCAGTGTTTCCCTAATTGGAGTCTGCATGATTGCACTGCGCCAGGTCACCCTGCAACGCGGCACCCAGACCCTGCTCGAGGGGGCAGAGTTGACCCTGCACGCCGGCCACAAGGCCGGTATCGTCGGGTCCAACGGCGCCGGCAAGTCGAGCCTGTTCAGCCTGTTGCTGGGAAGCCTCGCGCCGGACCGGGGCGAGGTCGAGATGAGCGGCGGCCAGCGCATCGCCCACATGGCCCAGGATGTGGCGGCACTCACGCGTCCCATCGTCGACTATGTGCTCGATGGCGACCGGGAGCTGCGCGAGACCGAAGCGGCCCTGGCGCGGGCGCAAGAGCAGGGCGAGGCCCATCGAGAAGCCGAACTGCACGGTGCCATCGAGGCCCTCGACGGCTACAGTGCTCCGGCCCGTGCCGCCCAGCTGCTGATCGGCCTGGGCTTTACCCAGGCTGACCTCGAGCGCCCGCTATCGGACTTCTCCGGCGGCTGGCGGATGCGCGTCAACCTGGCGCGCACGCTCTTCATGCCGTCGGACCTGCTTCTCCTCGACGAGCCCACCAACCACCTGGACCTGGACGCGCTGCTGTGGCTCGAGCAGTGGCTGACGCGCTACCCCGGAACGCTGCTGCTGATTTCCCACGACCGGGATTTCCTCGATGCCGTCTGCGACCACATCGTGCATTTCGATCGCCGCTCCCTGGTGCTCTACCGCGGCAACTACTCCCTCTTCGAGCGTACCCGGGCCGAGAAGCTGGCACTGCAGCAGGCCGAAGCCGCCAAGCAGCAGGCCCGCCGAGCGGAGATCGAACAGTTCGTGGCGCGCTTCCGGGCCAAGGCCACCAAGGCGCGCCAGGCCCAGAGCCGCCTGAAGATGCTCGAGCGCATGGGCGACATCGCCGTCGCCCATGCCGATTCCCCCTTCCACTTCACCATTCCCTCCTCCGACAAGACCTCACATCCGCTGCTGGTGCTCGATGAGGCTCGGCTCGGCTATCGGGACGAGTCGGGCAGCGAGCCAGGAGGGGAGAAGGTGCAGCTCGACGGGGTGAAGGTGAGCCTGTTGCCGGGGCAGCGAATCGGCCTGCTGGGCCCCAACGGGGCCGGCAAGTCGACGCTGATCAAGTCCCTTACCGGCGACCTGCCGCTGCTGGCCGGCAAGCGCATCCCGGGCGAGCACCTGGCCATCGGCTACTTTGCCCAGCATCAGCTCGAGAGCCTGGACCTGACCTCCACGCCGTTCCAGCACGTCCTGCGACTCTCGCCCACGGCAAGCGACCAGGCTATCCGCAACTTTCTCGGTGGCTTCGGCTTCCACGGTGATACCGTCTTCGCCGAGGTGGGCAGTTTCTCCGGTGGCGAGAAGGCGCGCCTGGCCCTGTCGCTGGTGGCCTGGCAGAAACCCAACCTGCTGCTGCTCGACGAGCCGACCAACCACCTCGACCTGGAAATGCGCGAGGCGCTGACCGAAGCCCTGGCCTCCTTCGAGGGCACGGTGATCATCGTTTCCCACGACCGCCACCTGCTGCGGGCCACCGTGGATGAATTCTGGTGTGTGGCGGACCACCGGGTCGAGCCCTTCGACGGCGACCTGGAGGATTACCGCGCCTGGCTCAAGGCTCGGCTGGAGGGTGTGCGGCGTGAGGCGCGGGCCGACAAGGCCGAGCGACAGGCGGAGAGCGCCGCACCGAAGGAGGACCGCAAGGCGGCCCGCCGCGCTGCCGCCGAACTGCGCGAGAAGCTGCGGCCGTTGAAGAAGGCGCGCGACCGCGCCGAGCAGGCCATGGAGAAGGTCCAGGGCGAGCTCGCCACGGTGGAGGAGGCGTTGGGCGATGCCGAGCTCTACACCGACCCGGCACGCAAGGCCGAGCTCACCGAGCGGCTGGCGCGCCAGGGCGAGCTGAAGTCGCGTCTCGATACCCTCGAAGCGGAATGGCTGGCCGCCGAGGAGGAGCTGGAAGCGATGGAGGCGGAGCTGCAAGAAAACGGGGCCTGACTGACCGGCTATGTCACCGACCGTCAGCAGAGCGAGCCGTGTCTGTGTGGCCTGCGGCTGATCCGGCGTCAGGCCCCGGGGCGCCGGACCGTCGATGAGGCGCTGTGAACCCATCCCTGGGCGCTACATTTGCCATCCATGGCAAATGACCTCCTCTTCGGCCTGCCCCCGGCGCCGCTCGTTTCGGCGGCGCTGCTTCAGCTCTCCAGCAGAAACGTCACCGGCCCGTCATTGACCAGCTCCACCTGCATGTTGGCGGCGAACTCGCCGCAGGCGACCTTCGGCCAGGCCGCCCGGGCGCGGTCGAGCAGGTAGTGGAACAGCCGCTCGCCCTCGGCCGGCGGCGCGGCGCTGGAGAAGCTGGGGCGCAGCCCCTTGCGGGTATCGGCGGCCAGGGTGAACTGGGAGACCAGCAGTAGCCCGCCGTCGACCTGCTGCAGGTCGAGGTTCATCTTGTCGGCTTCGTCGGCGAAGACCCGGTAATGCAGCAGCTTGTGCAACAGCTTGTCGGCGGCGGCCTTGTCGTCCCCCTTCTCCACGCCGACCAGGGCCAGCAGGCCACGATCGATGGCCCCCACGGTCCGCTGGTCGACCACTACGCTGGCGCGCCGTACGCGCTGTATCAGGGCTTTCATCCGGCAAGCTTCCCTCTGGCTGTGGATCAGCCGGAAGGGTATCACGCACCCTGTCTACCAGGCGCGGCACAACATGATGTCGCAATGCGGCTCCGAGAGCAGCGCCTCGGTGATATGACTATGGCGGCCGAGCTGGCCACGGCTGCCCAGCGCCAGCAGGTCCGGCGGCTGGCGGCGCAGCCGGGTCAGCAGCACCTCCAGGGGATCACCCTGCTCCAGCACCAGCTCCAGGTCCGGTACGCTGTCGAGCTCTCTCATCAGCTCTTCGGTTTCACGTTCCAGCTGGTAGCGCAGGCGCTCCACCTCCCGGTCGCGCCAGCGGGCATACTCCTTGTCGGAGCCCAGCTCCCGCTCGCCGGGGATGTCCCAGGCGTGGAGCAGCGTAAGGCGCGCCTCCGGAAAGCGCTTGAGTGTTTCGCGCAGGACATGGCGGCTGCCCAGGGAGAAGTCCACCGGGACGAGGATATCCTGCCAGTCGCGGTTGGCAGGCTGGCTGACCGAGAGCACCGGGCAGGGGGCGCTGCGCAGCACTCTTGCCAGGGTGGTGCCGGCGACCAGGTCGGGCTGGCCGCGCTTGCGGTGGGCACCGAGTACGATCATGTCCACTTCACGGTCATGGGCTTCGCGGATGATCTCGGCATAGGTGGCCCCGGCCACCGTCTGCAGCAGGGTGCGTGGTTCGGGCAGGGCGTAGTCCTCGCGGATATCCGTCAGCATGGCCTGCATGTCGGCCACCACCGCTTCCTCCAGGTCGTGAAGAACCCGGCGTGGCAGGTAGGGGTCCAGCACATGAATCACATCGAGGCGTGCGCCACCTTCATGGGCCAGACGAATGGCTCGTGCGTAGGCGGCGCGGTTCTCTTCCGAGAGGTCGCAGGCAAACAGCAGCGTCTGGGTCATGATGTCGCTCTCCGTGAAGGTGGGCCTGACGGGGACAGACTTCAGCATGGGTGGGAGCCGGCACGCGCGCAAGGCGGGTTTGCTACCACCAGCGGTGAAAGTGATGCACCGGGCCGTGTCCATGACCCACATCAAGCCGCGAGCTCTCGGTCAGCGCCGTTTCCAGCCACTGCTTGGCACTGGCCACGGCCTGGGGCAGCGGATCGCCCAGGGCCAGGCGGGCCGCGATGGCCGACGACAGCGAACAGCCGGTGCCGTGCAGGTTCGAGGTCGCGATGCGGGTTCCCTCCAGCCACCGGCGTTCGCCAGGGGTTATCAGCAGGTCGGGGCAGCTCTCGCCCTGCAGGTGGCCCCCCTTGAGCAGGACGGCCCCGGAACCCAGAGCCTCAAGCTGAGGAGCCATGGCTTCCATGTCGGCGCGAGCCAGGGGGGTGTCGCAGCCCAGCAGCACTGCGGCTTCCGGCAGGTTGGGCGTCATCAGGTCGGCCAGCGGTACCAGCACCTCGCGTACGGCGGCGATGCCCACGTCCTCGACCAGGACATCGCCGCTCTTGGCGACCATCACCGGATCGAGCACGATCCAGCGGGGACGCCTGGCTTCGAGCGCATCTCGGATGGTTTCGGCCACCTCGCGGGAGGCGACCATGCCGATCTTGACCGCATCGATGGCCACATCGTCGAGCAGCGTGTCGAGCTGCAGGCGGATGAAATCCTCGGGCACCGGGTGCACGCCGCGGACGCCGCGAGTGTTCTGAGCGGTCAGGGCGGTGATGACGCTGGTACCATAGGCGCCCAGCGCGGAGAAGGTCTTGAGGTCGGCCTGGATCCCGGCGCCGCCGCTGGGATCGGAGCCGGCGATGGTCAACACATTGGGAATGGAGCGATTCGAGGTCATGACGTCATTGTCTCGCAAGCGGGTCAAGGGTAGCCAGGGGTCGACATGCTGAGTCTGTTCGTGGTGGCGCTGGTCAGTGCCACCCTGCTGCCGGGTGGCTCCGAGGTGTGGCTGGCCCGGCTCTGGTGCCTGGGCGAGCCAGTGATGATGCTGTGGCTGGTGGCCACCTCCGGCAATACCCTGGGCAGCCTGATCAACGTCTGGATGGGGCGCTATGCCCGCCGCTTCCAGGACCGGCGCTGGTTTCCCGCCTCGCCCCAGGGGCTGGCCCGGGCCGAGCGCTGGTATCACCGTTTTGGTGAGTGGAGCCTGCTGATCTCCTGGGCACCGGTGATCGGCGACCCGCTCACCGTACTGGCCGGCGTCTTCCGGCTGCCCTGGTGGCGGGCCATCCTGCTGATCACCCTGGCCAAGGGGGCCCGCTATGCCGTGGTGCTTTACCTGGCGCAGGCCTGGTTGGCGCCGCTCTGTCAGTAAACCCAGTTCAGTTTGCCGCAACCTTGCCGCTACAGCACCGAAGGCAGCCAGGTGGCCAGCCCCGGGAACAGGGCCAGTGCCACCAGCATGCCCAGCTGGATCAGGATGAAGGGGATCACGCCCCGGTAGATCGCCGAGGTCGGCACCGACTGGGGCGTGACCCCGCGGAGGTAGAACAGGGCGAAGCCGAACGGCGGCGTCAAAAACGAGGTCTGCAGGTTCACCGCGATCATGATGCCGAGCCAGATCGGGTCGAGGCCCATCATCAGCAGCACCGGCCCGACGATCGGCACCACCACGAAGGTGATCTCGATAAAGTCGAGAATGAAGCCCAGCAGGAAGATCACCAGCATCACGATCAGGGTCGCCCCCACCACGCCGCCGGGCATCGCCTCGAACAGCCCGGTGACCAGTTCCTCGCCGCCATAGGCACGGAAGACCAGCGAGAACAGCGCCGCCCCGATCAGGATCAGGAAGACCATGCTGGTCACCTGGGCGGTGGTCCGCACCACCTCGCGCAGCATCGGCAAGTTGAGGCGACGGTTGACCAGGGCCAGCAGGAAAGCGCCCATGGCGCCGACCGCGGAGGCCTCGGTTGGCGTAGCGAAACCGCCGAGTATCGAGCCGAGCACCGCGACGATCAGTAGCACCGGGGGGATCAGGCCCTTGATCAGCAGCGGCCAGACGCTGCCGCGATGGCCCAGTTCATCCATCAGTGACTGACGGTCGGCGGCGGGGGCGGTTTCGGGTTTCAGCCAGGCCACCGCCGTCAGGTAGACGATATAGGCCACCACCAGTAGCAGGCCGGGGATCAGCGCGCCGACGAACAGGTCGCCCACCGACACCGTCTTGGGGCTCCACACCCCCATGGCCAGCTGGGCTCGCTGATAGGCGTTGGAGAGCACGTCGCCCAGCAGCACCAGGGCGATAGAGGGGGGAATGATCTGGCCCAGGGTGCCGGTGGCGCAGATGGTGCCGGTGGCAAGCGAGGGCGAATAGCCGCGCTTGAGCATGGTGGGCAGCGACAGCAGCCCCATGGTCACCACGGTGGCGCCAACGATGCCGGTGGAGGCGGCCATCAGCATGCCCACCAGGATCACCGAGATTCCCAGGCCCCCGCGCAGCGTGCCGAACAGAAGCGCCATGGCATCGAGCAGGGTTTCGGCGATTCGCGACTTCTCCAGCAGCACGCCCATCAACACGAACAGCGGCACCGCCAGCAGGGTGCTGTTGGTCATGATGCCGTAGAGCCGGTTGGGCATGGCGCCCAGCATGCGCGACTCGAAGTGAACCGGCACCCCCATGTTCTGCAGCAGGATGCCGAGGCCGGCAAACATCAGGGCGGTGCCGGCCAGTGCCAGCGCCACCGGGTAGCCCAGCATCAGCACCAGGCAGACGGTAAAGAAGAGAATCAGCGGCATGAAATCGAGCAGGAATTCCACGTCAGAGCACCTCCCCGTGGTCGGGGGTATTGCCCGGCGCCTTGCCGCGCAGAATCAGCACCTGACGGATCACCTGGGCAACGCCCTGAATGAACAGCAGGGCCATCATCACCAGGATCAGCGACTTGAGCAGGTAGACGCCGGGTATACCGGCGTCAGGCGAGCGCTCGAGAATGGCCCAGCTGCTCCTGACATAGCCATAACTGCCAATGCCGATAAAAAGCACCACCGGGAACAGCAGGAACAGCGTTCCCAGCAGGTCGATCCAGGCGCGGCCACGGTCGGACAGCTTGCGATAGAAGATGTCGACACGCACATGGCCATCGTGACGCAGGGTCCAGGCGGCACCCAGCATGAATACCATGGCATGCATGTACATGACCGACTCCTGCATCACGACGCTGTGAATGCCGATGACGTAGCGCATCACCACGATGGCGAATTGCACCAGCATCATGATGATCACCAGCCAGGCGATAAAGCGGCCCACGACCTCGGTAAAGCCGTCGAGCCATGCGAGCAGGACCGGGTCACGGTTCGCGGTTGGCATGGGGGTCTCTCGTTGTCGAAACGGATAGGGGACGCATCATCGCCGATTCAGCGTGACGCGTCATCCCCACGTCTCAACGACAGGGGATGAGTTCAGGCCGGATGAAAGCGGGTATGGTGCTTGAGCAGGTCGTCGAGTATGTCCCGGCACGCTGCGGGGAGCGCCAGGTCGACGGCGATCGGCAGGTGGTCTGAAAAGAGATGATCGAGTACGCGGACGTCGCGAGCCTCAAGCGAATCGGAGATCAGGATGTGGTCCAGGGCGCGGCGGGGCTGCCAGGAAGGGTAGCTGAGCAGCGGACGCACGGGATGCAGTGGCAGCGAAGCGCAGAAGCGTGAGTGGCTGTGCAACTGGTCCGGGGTGCAATTGAGATCGCCCATCACCACCACATGGCGCAGCGGCTGGATGATCTCGCTGAGGTAGTCGAGCTGGCGAACCCGGCCGCGATGGCTCAGGGCCAGGTGGGCGACGAACAGGTGAAGCGCATCCGGCCCATCCCCGTAGCGGGCATGGATGGCGCCCCGGCCGGGCAGCGTGCCGGGCAGGCGATGCTCTTCGATCTGCGTGGGAGCGAGGCGTGACAGCAGCCCGTTGCTATGCTGGGCGAAGCGCCCCAGGTTGCGGTTCAGCTGTTGGTAGTGGTGGGGAAAGCCGCCATGGGTGGCCAGGTACTCGACCTGATTGACATGGCTGGAGCGAAAGCTTCCCCCGTCGACTTCCTGCAGCCCCACGATGTCGAAGCGTCCCAGCACCTCGCTGACCATGCTGAGACGGTTCATGCGCTTGGGGTGCGGCAGCAGATGCTGCCAGCTGCGTGTCAGGTAGTGATGATAAGCCGACGTCTGAATCCCCACCTGCATGTTGAAGGTGAGGAGTTTCAGATGACCGCCATCGAGCGGCGGTGTCTTCGCGTCGGCTAGCCGGGACATCTCTTTCGACACGGCTTATTCTTCTCGTTCCTGACGCACCCTTTCTACCAGGGCATCGGCTATCTGGGGCATGTTGTCCAGGCTGCCGGCACTGCTGGGCGTAACCAGGTAGCGGCCGTCCACGACCAGCGCCGGGACGCCCATCAGGCGCATGGCACGCATGCGGGCATGGGCCTGGTTGACCCGGGACTTCACGGAGAAGGCATTCAGCGCCTGGCGCGCGTCGTCTTCGCTGACGCCGTAGCCGCTGAAGAAGGCGGCAATGCTGTCGGGGTCGGTCAACTGCTGGCCATTCTGATGGATGGCATCGAAGATGTCGGCATGCGCCTCTTCGCGAATACCCAGCTCCTCGGCGGCATAGAAGACCGCCGCATGGGTATTCCAGTCGCCCCCCATGGTGGCCGGCAAGTGGACGATACTGACGTCTTCGCCAAGCGTCTCGTACCAGGCTTCGACGGAGCTCTGCAGGTTGTAGCAGTGAGGGCAGCCGTACCAGAACGCTTCGGTGACCTCGATCTGGTCGTCGGCGACACGGGTCTCGACGCGCTCGGGCAGCACCTCGTAGTGCTGGCCTTCCACCAGGGTGGCGGCTGAAGCCAGCGTCGACAGGCCGAGGCCGGCCAGGGCCATCAGTGTGGTCTGGATGAAGCGGGTAGACTGGGACATTGTGTTGTCACTCCTTGGGAATGCCGTTTTCGCCTGGCGAATGGCGGTTCAGCGCCGGTTACGCTCGTCACTTGGAGCCCCGGGAGAGGCCAGGGTTCCGAGTCGGCGCGAAACAGCGAAGGCGGCCAAAGGCCGCCTTCCTTGATCGGCCAATGAGCCGGGCCGCGCTGATGCCTGAATCAGTGCAGGCCGAGGATGTAGTTGGCCACGGCTGCCATGTCATCGTCGCTCATCTTGGCGGCGATATCGCTCATCATGTTGCTGGGGTCATTTGTCCGCTCACCCGAGGCGAAGTCCTGCAGGGTGGCAATGGTGTACTCGGCGAACTGGCCGGAAAGGGCCGGGTAGATGGCAGTATGAATGCCTTCGCCGGCAGGACCGTGACAGGCTGCACAGGAGGGGATGCCCTTGGACATGTCGCCGGCGCGGTAGAGTTCCTGGCCGCGGGCGATCAGCAGCTCATCGGGGTCGGCCTGGCCGATGTTGGCATCCTGCTCCGCATAGAAGGCGGCCACGTCCCAGGCGTCCTGGTCGGAGAAGTCATCGACTTGGCCGATCATTTCAGGGACCAGCCGTTCGCCGTCACGGATATCCATGATCTGCTTGGCCGTGTAGGTCATCTGCTGACCCGCCAGATGCGGGAAGGAGCTGGCGGGGCTGATGCCGCTTTCTCCATGACAGGCGGCGCAGGTCTGCGCCAGTTCGCGTCCGGCTGCCGCGTCGGCATCCGCTTCCAGGTCCGCGTGGGCGGCGCCAACGGCGCCGATGGTAAATGCCAGGCTTGCCAGTAACTTTCTCATCGCTGTTTCACTATGCCGTTGTGTTGTTTACCGGTACGCACCCTGGGTGCCGCCCGGTCCTCGCAGGTTCCAGGCCGGGTTTGCCCTGTCCGAAGCGCCGGTTGCGCCGGTCGCTGACGGCAAGAGCGCGGTGGTACACTAGCGCGCCCAGGTCGCAGAGAAAAAGACGCTGCATTATAACGAATCAAGCCCGTCTCGGGAATGCAGGTCAAGCCCCCGGCGACGGGATACATCTACTCCTTTCGGCAGGACCTCGACGCCATGGCCCAATTCAATTACCAGACTGCGCGCTTCATGACCAGTGCGCCGACCCTCGCCCATTGCCCGCCCGACGAAGGGGCAGAGGTCGCCTTTGCCGGCCGCTCCAATGCGGGAAAATCCAGCGCCATCAACACCCTGACGCGGCAGAAGGCCCTGGCGAGGACCTCGCGCACCCCGGGGCGCACGCAGCTGATCAACCTCTTCTCGCTGGGCGACGACACCACGCGACGGCTGGTCGACCTGCCCGGCTATGGCTATGCCAAGGTGCCCGAGGAGGTCAAGCGCGAGTGGCAGCGCCACCTGGCGGAGTACCTGCGCGCGCGCCAGTCGCTGAAGGGCGTGGTGCTGGTCATGGACGTTCGCCATCCGCTCACCGAGTTCGACCAGACCCTGCTGGGCTGGGCCGATGAACAGGAGATGCCGGTTCATATCCTGCTGACCAAGTCGGACAAGCTGAAGTCCGGTGCCGCCAAGAGCGCGCTTCAGCAGGTGCGAACCCGCCTGCGCGAGTGGGAGGACCTGGTCAGCATCCAGCTCTTCTCTTCGCTCAAGCGCGAAGGCGTCGACGAGGCCAGCCGGCGCCTCGACGGCTGGTTGGACGGTCCCGAGTAGCCGTTCCGGTACGTTATCAGCCTTGCTCCCCCCCGACCAGCCGCAGCAGCTCGGGCAGTTCCCGCACGTGATTCAGCCGGTGGATGCCGGCAGGCAGGGGCATGTCATCGATATGCGGTGAAATCCAGGCGACCTGCATGCCCAGGCGGTGAGCCGGTTCGACGTCCTCGCGCCAGGAGTCGCCCACGTGGAGGGTCCGGGCGGGCGTCGTGCCGAGCCGAGCCAAGGCAGCCAGGAAGGGGCGCGCATCGGGCTTGGGGGCGAGGAGCTCACCGGCGGCGATGGCCACCGGGAAGTGGCGACCCAGCGGCAGTCGATGTATGTCCACGTTGCCGTTGGTGATGCTGGCGAGCCGGTAGTGCTGGCCGAGCGTCGACAGCAGCGACTCCACCTCCGAGTGCGGCGTGACTTGATGGCGCAGCACCATGAAACGCTCCATGGCGGCTGCGGCCCACGACCGGGCGGCGTCGCTGTCCAGCCCATACGCTACCAGCAGCCTCTGCAGGGCCTGTTCACGCAGCCAGGTGAAGTCCCCGCGGCGCAGCGGGTAGGCGGCGGCCAGTTCACGGCGTTGGTCCAGGAAGGCTTCCAGCGGAAAACGCTCGGCGAAGCGTCGTGCCGGGGGCTGGCCGCGGTTGCGCTGCCACGCCTCCAGCGCCTCGTCGAGCCAGGCATAGTGTCCGGTCTCGGTCTCGACCATGACGCCATGGTTATCCCACAGGGTATCGTCGAGGTCGAAGGTCAGGGCCTGGAATGGCGTCGTTGTCGGCATTTCGGTCACTCCCCGGACGGGTCGGCGGGGCGTCGGCGAGCGCGGGGGTGCGCCGCGTCGTAGGTGGCGGCCAGGTGCTGCCAGTCGAGCTTGGTGTAGACCTGGGTCGTGGAGAGGTTGGCATGCCCCAGCAGCTCCTGGACGGCACGCAGATCCTGGCTCGACTCCAGCAGGTGGCTGGCGAAAGAGTGGCGCAGCCGGTGCGGGTGAAGATGCTCCGGCAGGCCCCGGCGCCGGGCCAGTTCGGCCAGGCGTTTCTGGATGGCGCGATGCCCCAGGCGTGCCCCCCGCGAGCCGACGAATAGTGCTTGTTCCCCCGGGGCTGCCAGGGCGGGGCGTAGGCTCAGCCATTGTTCCAGTGCCCGCCTGGCACTGCCGCCGACCGGCACCTGGCGTGGCTTGCTGCCCTTGCCCATCACCCGCACCCGGCGCGGCTCCAGGTCGCCCAGGTCGAGACCGGCGAGTTCGGCCAGGCGCAGTCCGCTGGAGTAGAAGAGCTCCAGCATGGCCTGGTCGCGGGTCGCCAGGGGCGAACCGTCATGGGGGGTGTCGAGCAGGTGGGCCAGCTGGTCCACGTCCAGCGGCTTGGGCAGGTGGCCGGGCTGGCGCGGTGTCGGCACCAGCTCGACCGGGTTGTGGCCCAGCAGGCCGGCGTGGCGCAGGAAGTTGGCGAAGTGCGAGGCGGCCGCCCGGCGACGGGCCAGGCTGCGTGGCGCCAGCCCGCGGCTGCGTTCGGCCCCGAGGAAGCGACGTACCGTGCCGACCTGCAGCTCGGCCCCGTCCTCGATTCCCTGCGACTCCAGGAATACAGCCAGTGCAGCCAGGTCCTGGCGATAGGCCGCCACGGTAGCGGGGCTTGCGGTGCGAGCCAGCTCGCCCAGGCACTCGTCGAGCTGGCGGCGAAGGGCGCTCTCAGCCATGGGGCGAGGGGCTCAGGCGCATCAATAGCCGTGCCAGCACGTCGCCGAGGTACTCGGTGAACAGGGTATCCATGCTGGCTCGGAAGTGGTCGGGGTCGGGGCTGGCCATGACCAGGTAGCCCATCGGTTCCCCCAGGGTCAGGCGTGCCAGGGCGCAGGAGCCGGCCTGGCGGGGCGCCTTGGCATGGGGGAGCAGGCGGCTCCAGTCGGTCTGGGTCAGCCGGGTGCAACGGCTGGCGCGGCCGTCGAGCAGGGCGGCCAGGCGGACGCCGGCATGATCGTCCAGCACCTGGCGCGGGGCCTGGGGAGGCAGCGGTTCATGATCCGTGAGCTCCGCCGGGCACCACAGGGCCACGGCCGGTATCTGGAATCGCTCGGCCATCTGGGTGGCCAGCGTCTGGCCCAGGGTGTCGGCATCTTCGGCTTCGAGCAGGGCGAGCACCAGTTCGCGGGTTCGTCGGAACTGGGCTTCGTTGTGGCGCGCAGACTCCAGCAGCTGTTCCAGGCGCCATTCGGCCTGCTCGGCGCGACGCCGCAGGTCATAGACCAGGCGCTCCAGTAGCGAGGTGGTGCCCTGGGCTTCGGGGTGCGGCACCTTGAGCTGCTGCAGCAGCCCTTCGCGGCCGACGAAGAAGTCCGGATGGCGTGCCAGCCATTCTGCTACCCGATCGGGATCCAGGGTCTTGCGCGGTTCGGGGGCGGCTCGGGTCATGCAGATGCTCCTTGATGATGGGCTTCAGCCCGGGTCAAGCCAGGGCGACGCGACCGTCGAAGACGCGCTCGGCGGGGCCGGTCATGCGCAGCGAGGCCTCCTCGGCCGGCCACTCGATGCGCAGGTCGCCACCTCTGAGATGCACGGTGACCGGGCTTTCCAGCAGCCCCTGGCGGATGCCGCAGGCCACCGCCGCGCAGGCGCCGGTGCCACAGGCCAGCGTCTCTCCGCTGCCGCGCTCATGGACCCGGAGACGAATCTCGTGGGGCGAGACGACCTCCATGAAGCCTACATTGACCCGGCGTGGAAAGCGCGGATGATGTTCGATGGCGGGTCCGAGGCGTTTGACCGGCGCCTGCTCGACGTCGTCGACCCGCAGCACCGCATGGGGATTGCCCATGGAGACCGCGCCCACTTCGACGCGCTCTCCATCCACCTCAAGCTGATGACGCAGCAGGTCTTCGTTGGCCTCGAAAGGCAGTGCCCGGGGGTCGAATCGCGGGACGCCCATGTCCACCGTCACCTGGCCGTCGTCCTCGACCAGCAGGGTCAGGGGGCCACCGGCGGTCTCCACATGGATCTCGTGCTTGTGGGTCAGGCGCTGATCGCGCACGAACCGCGCGAAGCAGCGCGCTCCGTTGCCACAGTTCTCCACTTCACTGCCGTCGGCATTGAAGATGCGGTAGCGGAAGTCCATGTCCGGGTCCCGCGGCGGCTCGACGATCAGCAGCTGGTCGAAGCCGATGCCGAAACGGCGATCGGCCAACTGTCGAACCTGCTCGTCCCGCAGCCGGGCGCGCTGGGTGACCAGGTCGATGACCATGAAGTCGTTGCCGAGGCCATGCATCTTGGTGAAGTGGAGCAGCATCAGCGTGTCTCCCCGGCGGCGTCGTCGGGCAGCAGAGACTCGCCGGCCCACAGGTCCTCGATCGACTCGCGTTGGCGCACCACATGGTAGGTGTCGCCATCCACCATGACTTCGGCCGGGCGCGGGCGGCTGTTGTAGTTGGAAGCCATGGTGAAGCCGTAGGCGCCGGCCGAGCGTACCGCCAGCAGGTCGCCGGGGGCGATGGCGAGTTCGCGATCCTTGCCCAGGAAGTCGCTGGTCTCGCAGACCGGGCCCACCACATCGTAGAGCGCGCTGTCCCTGGGATGACGCGCATCCACCGGAATGATCGCCTGCCACGCCTGGTAGAGGGACGGGCGAATCAGGTCGTTCATGCCGGCATCGATGATGGCGAAGTTCTTGGTCTCACCGTGCTTGAGGTACTCCACCCGGGTCAGCAGTACGCCGGCGTTGGCGGCAATGGAACGGCCCGGCTCGAACAGCAGGGTCAGGTTCGCGCCATGGGGCCACTGTCCCAGGCGTTCCAGCAGCGAGGCCGCATAGTCGAAGGGTTGGGGTGGGCGCTCGTCACGGTAGGGCACGCCCAGGCCGCCGCCCAGGTCCAGGTGCTCCACCGTGATGCCGCGCTCGCGGAGGCGCTCCAGCAGCAGCAGCAGGCGGTCAAGGGCATCGAGGAAGGGAGCGAGCTCGGTGAGCTGCGAGCCGATATGGCAGTCCAGGCCAACGATCTCGATGCCGGGCAGGGTGCTGGCCAGTTCATAGACCGCGAGCGCCTCGTCCACCGGAATGCCGAACTTGTTGCCCTTCAGGCCGGTGGAGATATAGGGGTGGGTGCCGGCGTCGACGTCCGGGTTGACCCGCAGCGACACCGGAGCCACCTTGCCCAGCCGTTGGGCCACGGCGCTGAGGCGCTCGAGCTCCGGCCGCGATTCCACGTTGAAGCACTTGATGCCCACTTCCAGCGCCCGGGTCATCTCGGCTGCCTGCTTGGCTACGCCGGAGAAGACCACCTTCCCCGGGTCGCCGCCGGCCGCCAGCACACGCTCAAGCTCGCCCACGGAGACGATATCGAAGCCGGCTCCGAGACGGGCCAGCAGGCCCAGCACCGCCAGATTTGAGTTGGCCTTCACCGCATAGCAGATCAGGTGGGGGTGGCTGCCCAGCGCCTCGGTATAGGCGCGGAAGTGTCGCGCCAGGGTCGCCTTGGAGTAGACGTAGCAGGGGGTGCCGACCTCATCGGCCACCCGCGATAGCGGGACTTCCTCACCGTATAGCACGCCGTCGCGGTATTCGAAGTGGTCCATTTTCAGCTCTCGTCTTCGGAGTCGGCCGCATCGGAAGCGGCCGGGTTGCCGTAGCGCTCGGCGGCCTGCTCGTCATCCGGCAGGTAGAGCGGCCCCGTCTGGCCGCAGCCGGCCAGTAGCAGTACGGCCAGGATCAGGGGGGCCAGGGCGAGTCGATGGCTCATGCCCGGTCGCTCCGGAGCCCATGGGAGGCGAGTGCGGCCAGGGCGTCGCGGGCCCGCTGGGCGGCGGCCCTCACCTGGTCCGGGGCGGTGCCGCCGATATGGTTGCGTGCCGCCACCGAGCCCTCCAGGGTCAGCACCTCGAAGACGTCCTCGTCGATGGTGTCGGAGAACTGATGCAGCTCCTCGAGGGTCATCTCGGACAGATCCCGCCCTTCACGCAGGCCGAAGGCCACCGATTGGCCGACGATCTCGTGGGCGTCGCGGAAGGCCACGCCGCGGCGCACCAGGTAGTCGGCCAGGTCCGTGGCGGTGGAGAACCCGCGGCGGGCGGCCTCATACATGCTCGCCTTGCGCGGCGTGATGGCCGGCGCCATGTCGGCGAAGGCCTTGAGGCAGTCGCGCACCGTGTCGAGAGTATCGAACAGCGGCTCCTTGTCCTCCTGGTTGTCCTTGTTATAGGCCAGGGGCTGCGACTTCATCAGCGTCAGCAGGCCGATCAGGTGGCCATAGACGCGACCGGTCTTGCCGCGAACCAGCTCGGGTACGTCGGGGTTCTTCTTCTGCGGCATGATCGAGCTGCCGGTGCAGAAGCGGTCGGGCAGGTCGATGAAGTCGAACTGGGCGCTGGTCCACAGCACCAGCTCCTCGCTCATCCGCGACAGGTGCATCAGCAGGATGCTGGCGAAGGCGGTGAATTCGATGGCGAAGTCGCGATCGCTCACGGCGTCCAGCGAGTTCTCGGCGGGGCGCTCGAAGCCCAGCAGCTCGGCGGTGACATGGCGGTCGATGGGATAGGTGGTGCCGGCCAGCGCCGCGGCGCCCAGCGGCAGCACATTGACACGCTTGCGACAGTCGAGCAGGCGCTCGTGGTCCCGTGCCAGCATCTCCTGCCAGGCCAGCAGGTGGTGGCCGAAGGTCACCGGCTGGGCGGTCTGCAGGTGGGTGAAGCCGGGCATGATGGTGTCGGCCTCGCGGTCGGCCAGCGTGATCAGCCCTTCGCGCAGCCGGATCAGCTCGGCTTCCACCACGTCGATCTCGTCGCGCAGGAAGAGGCGGATGTCGGTGGCCACCTGGTCGTTGCGCGAGCGGCCGGTATGGAGCTTCTTGCCGGTGATGCCGATCTTGTCGGTGAGCCGCGCCTCGATGTTCATGTGTACGTCTTCCAGCGCGACCGACCACTGGAACTCGCCGCGCTCGATCTCGCCACGGATCTCGGTGAGGCCCGCGACGATGGCGTCGCGCTCGTCGTCGGTCAATACGCCGACACGGGCCAGCATGGTGGCATGGGCCACGGAGCCCTGAATGTCCTGCAGGGCAAGGCGCTGATCGAACGTGACCGAGGCAGTGAAGCGCTCGACAAAGGCATCGGTTGGCTCGCTGAAACGGCCGCCCCAGGACTGGTTGGTGCCGGGGGATGTGGAACTAGGACTCATCGGCGTGGGCATCCTGCTTGGTGCGTGCTATGTATTCACGGAGGGGCTGCGCGCAGCGGCCCCGGATCATGTTTCGCAGTGTACCAGAGTCGGCGTAAGTGGCGAGGGGCGCCCACCGGCGGGACTGTGCGACATGACGGCAGTTTTTCCTGCCCCGCCAGGTGCTTTATGATGAGAGGCAGATACTATCATTGGCCGCGACTGTCTGCGGCGCCAACAGCAGAACAAGGCCCGCTCGGGCCCGCTGCATGGGGAGAACTACGTGCGATCCATCAATACGCTGCGCATTGCGACCCGCAAGAGCCAACTGGCCATGTGGCAGGCCGAACACATTCGCGACCTGCTCATGGCCCAGCATCCCGGGTTGGAGGTGGAGCTGGTGGCCATGTCGACCCGTGGCGACAAGATTCTCGACACGCCGCTGGCGAAGATCGGCGGCAAGGGGCTTTTCGTCAAGGAACTGGAGGAGGCGTTGCTCGACGGTCGGGCCGATATCGCCGTGCATTCGATGAAGGACGTGCCCATGCACTTCCCGGAAGGGCTCGGCCTGTCGGTGATCCTGGCCGGGGCCGAGCCTACCGACGCCTTCGTTTCCAACCACTACGCCTCGCTGGACGAGCTGCCCCAAGGGGCCAGGATCGGTACGGCCAGTCTGCGCCGCGGCCTGCAGATGCGCGAGGCGCGTCCCGATCTGGAGATTCTCAATCTGCGTGGCAACGTCCAGACCCGCCTGGGCAAGCTCGATGCCGGCGAGTTCGATGCGATCCTGCTGGCAACTTCCGGGCTCAAGCGCCTGGGCCTCGAGGCGCGCATCGCCCAGGAGTTGCCGCCGGAGGTGTGTCTCCCCGCCTGCGGCCAGGGCGCGCTGGGTATCGAGTGCCGCATCCACGACCCTGAACTGGTCAGCCTGCTGGCGCCGCTGGACGACCCCATCACCGCCACCCGGGTGCGAGCCGAGCGCGCCATGAACACGCGCCTGGAGGGGGGCTGCCAGGTGCCGATCGGCGGCTACGCCGCCTTCGAGAACGACGGTGAGACACTGTGGCTGCGTGCGCTGGTGGGCAACCCGGAGGGCACCGAGGTGCTGCGTGCCGAAGGCCGCGGCTCCATCCATGAACCCGAAGCGCTGGGCATCCGGGTGGCCGAGGAGCTGCTGGAGCGGGGTGCAGGCGAGATACTGGCTCAGGTATACGGCGGCTGATGCCCGCGGTGCGGCCGGTCTTGATCTGCCGCCCGGGATCGCGCTCCCGGGCCCTGGCCTCGGCCATCGAGGCTGCCGGCCTGCCGGTGGCCAACCTTGATGTAATGGTGCTGGAACCCGTACCGGAGACTCCGGCGTTGCGCAGTATCTGGCTCGACTTCGACCACTTCCACAAGGTGGTGGTGGTGAGCCCCTTTGCCGCCGACTGCCTCTACGAGGCGCTCGACCGCTACTGGCCCGCGCTTCCCCTGGGAACCGCCTGGTATGCGGTGGGTGCGGCTACGGCCCAGACCCTGCACGACAGGCTTGGGGTGCGGGTGCATGTGCCGCCGGTGCAGGCCGGCGAGGACACCAGCGAAGCGCTGCTGCAGCTGGCATCGCTGCGTGACCTCAAGGAACAGCGCATCCTGCTGGTGGCAGGCGAGGGAGGCCGTACCCTGCTGGCCGATACCCTCACGGCCCGAGGCGGCCGGGTGACCCGCCTCTCTCTCTATCGGCGCCATCTTCGGTCCCCCGTTCCCGCCATGCAGGCCAGGCTCGCCAAGGGTGATTTCCGTGCGCTGGTGGTCAGCAGCGGAGAATTGCTGGAACATCTGGCAAGATGGTGTACCGAGGCCACGTTGAACCAACCGCTAATCGTCTCCAGTCGCCGTTTAGCTACACTGGCCGACAACTTGGGGTTTTGTACTCGGGTGGTGGCGTCGGGTGCCACGCCGGCTGCCTTGGCCGCTGCTGTGGTCGAGACCTGCGACCCGGAGCGTGCCGATGTCGATCACGACGATCTCGAAAAGGGCTAGCGACAGATGAGCAAGCAGACTAACGAGCAGGACGAACAGAAGTCGCCTTCCGGTGAGGCTCAGGACGGCAGCCGCCGTGAGGCCGGTGCCACCGGCAAGTCCGGTGGTGCCGTGGACAAAAACCGCGCGAAGAAGCGCGGCAAATCGTCGCAGCCGGAGGCGGGCGGCGACAAGCCGGCCACCGCACCACCGGATCGTTCGGCATCGGCATCGGCACCGGCTTCGACAGGTGAAGCGGCCGCGCCGTCTCCCGAGACACCGCCGGCCAAGCCGGCAGTTAGCGAGGATGGCAAGGCCACGCCCGCTGCCGCCAGCGACAAGCCCGCCCCCGGCGGGAGTGCCACTGGCACCGACAAGCCCAGGCCTGACGCAAAACCGTCCGGTGCCAAGCCGGATGGCAAGGGAGAAGACAAGGCCTCGGCCGGCAAGACGAGTGACAAGCCAGCCGGTGCCAGGCCCGCGTCGGCCTCTACCGGAGCCGGCCAGGTGCCGCCGGGCGCCAGCAACACGACGGGCGGCCGCAACGGTGGCGGCAAGGGCACCCTGGCCCTGGTGTTGGTGCTGTTCCTCGGTATCGGTGCGGGCCTGTTCGCCTGGAAAGCCTGGGAGCGCATGGACAGCCAGCAGCAGCGCCTGGCAGAGCTCGAGGAGCGGGCCGGAACCGCCGCCTCGGCCGACCAGTTCGCTGAGCTGGAGAGCCGCGTCGAAAGTCGTCTGGAGGCCTCCGAGAGCGAGAGCGCCGACGCCGTCGAGTCGATACGCAGCGAGTTTGCCAGCTATCGCAGTGAGGTCGACTCGGCACTGGACCATGTCCTCGACGAGCTCTCCCGCGAGCAGGAGCCCGACGAGCGCGAGTGGCTGCATGCCGAAGCTGCCTACCTGCTGCGCCTGGCCAATCAGCGCCTGCAACTGGAGCGCGACGTGGAAGGTGCTGCCGCCCTGCTGCGCACCGCCGATGATCGCCTGAACGAAGCCGACAATCCGGCGCTGCTCTCCATTCGTCGCGCCATTGCCTCGGAGCTGTCGGTACTGGAAAGCGTTCCTCAGGTTGACCGCACCGGGCTCTATATGGCGCTGAACGCCCAGCAGGAGCGCCTGGCAGAGCTGCCGCTCTCCCGCGAGCTTGAGGAAATCCCCGCCCGTTCCGGCATGCAGGAGGCTCCCGCCGGTGGCTGGCAGGAGCAGCTGTCTCGCTTCGGCCAGGAGCTCAAGGACCTGGTGGTGATTCGACATCATGACGAGGCGCTGGAGACCCTGGTCACGCCCGAGCAGGAATCCTACCTGCGCCAGAGCGCACGCCTGATACTGGAGCAGGCTCAACTGGCCCTGCTGCAGGAAGAGCAGGCACTCTATGAGGCCAGCATCGACAAGGCGTTGGCTCTGCTCGATGCCTACTACGACACCGAGCGCAGCGAAGTCCAGGCCGTCATCGAGCGTCTCGAAACGCTCAAGGGCGAGACCATTCGCCCCGAATTGCCAGACATCAGCGGCTCCCAGCAGGCGCTGGCCCAGTTCATCGAGCGTCGATTCGGTTCGCGTGGCGAGCGGGGAGATGACGCATGAGAAAACTGCTCCTGATCGTACTCCTGGGGCTGGCGCTGGGGGCACTGTTCGGCCAGCTGATGGTCTCGGTGCCCGGCTACTGGCTGGTGCGGGTCGGCGACACCTCCTACCAGACCTCCTTCTGGTTCGGCCTGATACTGCTGCTGGCGCTCTTCCTGGTGCTGCACTTCGTGCTGCGGTTGCTGATGCGCATGAGCCATCCGGTCAGCCGGCTGAAGGTGTGGAACAGCCGGACCCGTCATCGCAACGCCATGAAGCGGACCGTGCAAGGCCTGGTGGCCCTGGCCGAAGGGCGCTGGAAGCGGGCCGAGAAGTCGCTGGTGAAGGCCGCCGACGACTCCGGCACACCGCTGGTCAACTACCTGTCGGCCGCGCTGGCGGCCCACTACCAGGGCCGTTATGAGCAGGCGGATACGCTGCTGAAGCGAGCTCACCTGAGCACCGACGGGGCCGACACCGCGGTCGGCTTGATGCAGGTGCAGCTGATGCTGGACCGCCAGCAGTACGAAGAAGCGCTGGCGATCCTGACCCGGCTGGATCGACAGCTGCCCAACCATCCGCAGGTGCTCAAGCAGCTCAAGCAGGCCTACCTGAGCGTCAGCGACTGGGAGGGGCTGCGTCGCCTGATGCCCCGGCTCGCTTCGCGGCAGCTGATCTCGCCCCAGGAGCGTCAGCAGCTGGAACTGCGTGCCTACAAGGAACTGCTGATTCACGAAGCTCGCGACCCGGGCAACGTGGAGCGGGTACGCAGCCTGTGGGCCGACATGCCGGACCCGCTGCGCAACAACGTCGAGCTGGTGGTGCTCTATACCGAGGCGCTGGTGCGTGGCAACGAGGAAGGCATCGCCGAGCGCTTGCTGCGCCACTCGCTCAAGGAGCACTGGGACAGCCGCCTGGTGCTGCGCTACGGGCTGCTCAACGTGGACCCGGCGCGTCAGCTGGTGCATGCCGAGAAGTGGCTGCAGGAGCGCCCCAACGACCCGGACCTGCTCCTCACCCTGGGTCGGCTGGCGCTGCGCAACGCCTACTGGGGCAAGGCGCAGGAGTATTTCGAGACCAGCCAGCGGCAGCGCCCCAGTGGCGTGGTCTGCGCAGAGCTGGCGCGGCTCTTCGCCAACCTGGGCGAGCACAACAAGAGCCAGCTCTACTATCGCCAGAGCGTCGAGCTGCTCGACAAGTCCCTGCCGTCGCTGCCGCAGCCGGCCGAGCCGCCGCCTCAGGACGAAGCCGGCAAGGGAGGCAAGAAGAAGTAGCACCGTAATGGGCGCGATGACGTGGCACTGCGCCCTGCGGTATCGGCAGATACAGCATGCCGCTCGGCGCAAGAGGTCGTAAATGCCGCCGGTAATGGGAAGCCGACAGAGAAGGGGCGCATGGTCGCCCCTTTTGTGTGTCCATAACACCGCGGGGGCTGCCAATGACAGCCCCCGCGGTGCGTTGGTGGACGCTATCAGTCCTTGTCGTCGTCGTAGTCGCCCTTGAAGGTCGGGTTGGGCTTCGAGCGGGGGTCGTCCTCGCCGGAACGACTGCTCTCGCCGGAGCTTGGCTGCCCGCCCGGACGACCGTTGATGTCGAAGGGCTGCTGCATGACGCGCAGGTTGGCCGGCGGTGCCTCGCCCTCCTTGCCCACGCCGAAGTAGAGCGTGGTGTGAGGGAAGGGGATCTCGATGCCCTTGCCGTCGAAGTGCAGCTTGACCAGCCGGTTGAAGGCGCGGCCGGTGCTCCACTGGGTGCCCGGTGTGGTCTTGATCCGCACGCGGATATTCACCGAGCTGTCGCCGAGGCCGGTTACCCCGGCCACTTCCAGCGGTGCCAGGATATTCATCTTGTGCGCCTCGTCGGCCGCCAGTTCATCGAAGGCCTCGCGCAGGGCGACGATGGCGTCGTCGATGCTCTCGCGATAGGCGATGCCGTACTCGCCCACGTGGTAGCCGAACTCGCGCATGTAGTTGGAGACGGTGTCGACGCTGGAGAAGGGCACGATATGGTAGGTGCCCGAGATATCGCGGATACCCACGGAGCGGATGCTGAGCCGCTCGGCGGTGCCGGTGATGCCGCCCACCGTTACCACATCGCCGGTATTCATGGCGTTCTCCACCTGAATGAAGATCCCGGTGATGATGTCCTGCACCAGCTTCTGGGCGCCGAAGCCGATGGCCAGGCCGAGTACACCGGCACCGGCGATCAGCGGCCCGATATTGATGCCGATCTCGGCCAGCACGATCATCATCGTCATGGTGATCAGGGCGATCGCCAGGGCATTGCGGAACAGCGAGAGCAAGGTCTTGGCCCGCGCCGTGGGCTCGCCGGTGCCGGTTTCCGGGTTCAGCTTGTGCTCGATCAGGCTGGCCAGGCCCAGCCAGGCGGCAATGGCGACGACCAGGATCGTTGCCACGCTCGCAAGCGTGCCCACCAGGCCGCGCCCCGGCTCGGAGGCATACCAGGCCATGAGATCGAAGGCGCCCCAGGCGTGGAGCACGAGCAGGATCACCACGATCAGAATGACGGTGCGAATGACGCGCAGGGCGTTGGGCACATAGCTGTTGAGGCGTGGCTCCAGCAACGGCAGCTTACGGCGCAGGTCGTCGGAGAGGCGAATGCGACGCCCGATGGTCTGGGACAGCAGGCTCGAAAGCAGCATGCCGACCACCACGATGGCCAGTGTCTTGAGCGTCGCCAAGAGTACGAAGGGCAGCGCATCCGCCGGCCGAGTCAGGGTCAGCACCAGCACCATCAGGAAGTAGGCCAGGGCGAACAGGTGCCAGGTGCGGGCAAACAGCGTCAGGGAGACCCGGGTTGCCGTCAGGTCGCTGCGCCCTGCCAGCTCGTCGAGGTTATTGCGAATCCGCCCCCGGTTCTTGAGTACCACCGCGACGGCGTAGAAGAAGGCACCGAAGATGATCAGGGCGCCGATGCCCTGTCCCAGGGTCGGGGCGAGATAGACGTTGGCCAGCGGCACCACCACCATCAGGCCATAGCCCACCAGGCCGATGAGCCGAGCGATCCAGCGATTCCAGTAGGAGGCTTCCGAAGCCGAGATGGGCAGCAGGCGAAGCCCCTCGTAGCGTGACGAGAACAGCATCCGCACGGCGGCCTTCAGCAGTTCGATGATCAGAAAGGCGTTGAGGAACAGCGATGCGCGAGTTGAGAGCTCGCCGGCCTCGCCGATGGCGAAGGTGGCGATGAGGTTACCGCCCATGTAGGCCAGCACCACGATCATCACGTCCACCAGCGCGGCCAGGGCCACGCAGAGCACCAGGCGCACGACTGGCGTTAGGCTATTGGCCTGCAAGGACCAGCCGCTGATGCGGGTGAACAGCGGTCTGGCAAGGTGGCGGAAGGCGATGAAGAGGAGGAAGGTGGCCAGTATCACCAGGCCCAGGTTGATTGCCGCCGAAGTGAAGGCTGCCGTATCAAAGGCGGTGGCGGTGGTTTCACCGGTGAATAGCCCGGTGACAATATTCACCAGGTTGCGCAGTTCCCCGCTGATATCACTGACAACGCGGCTGGTCATCTCCGCCAGCTGCCGTGGTGCCGACACCTGTTCCGGCTGCTGGCCCTCCTGCACGGCTTCGGCACTAGCCAGGGCGCCCTCATCGATCGCCTGGCGGCGCAGGTGGTCGATAAGCTGCTGTCGGGATGACTCATCCTCCAGCAGGTCGGCCAGCGTCGCGTAGGCGGGGCCGTTGGTAGCTTCGATTGGCTGGGCCAGGACAGGTGTCGCCGCCAGGCTGGCCAGCAACAACCAGCCAAGCAGCCAGGGAATGAAACGTGTCGGTATCACGCAGTGACCTCCATCTCGGGCGTGTAGGCGGGGAGCGTTTACCCCAGTGCGGCTCATGATACGGTTTTTGTCACCATGGGACGAACGGGGATGGATTGATCGGTTTTTTCGATGCAGTAATTGTACACTCTGCACAGGTTGTGTCATATTGCTCCTGTGCCTATCCCTTGGCATGAATCCCTGCACTAAGCTCGATCCTCTTGCCACTCGTCCTGCGAGTGGCTTTTCTTGTGCGCCAGGCATGGCGCGCAGCGCCTGACTGGCGCTGTTCC
>NZ_JAHXBV010000044.1:0-10694 GCF_019915905.1 Halomonas sp. ANAO-440
TTCATGACCTGCCTCCCTCAATAGTGGCTCTGTGTTGTTGCCTCAACCTCAACGTAACCCACGACGTTGAGGAGGGGCAGGTCAATCCATCATGTCTACAGCGTAGTAATCGCCTGTTATGGTAGGAAAAGGCAGCTGTTGGAGCGCTGGTTCCCATCGCGACTGGCGCCGGCAGGCGCCTCGGCGGAGGCTGCCGAGGTTGGCAGTGATCGCCAGCATCGGTAACACCGCAGTCGTGAGCTAAAGCTGCTCCTACAATGAAATTTTTCATGCCACAGCGTTTCTTCACGCACTCCGGTAGCGGAAGACTCGCAGGCTGGGGAGGAAGGGGGTGTCTTCCAGGCGTTCGTCGCTGCGCCGGGCGCGGGTGCGGGTTTCGGGTGGCGCGGCCGGCGGGAGGTTGTGGTCCGGCAGGCGTCCGCGGGGGGCGGGCAGGAAGAGCGGCAGGGCGACGTTCATGGCGCGCCGGGTGCGTCCGTCGTCCAGCGGTTCGGTGTAGAAGAGGTTGGCGCGCATCAGCGGTGCCTGGCTCTGCACCTGGGCGAGGGGTTCACTCGAGGGCAGGCCGGCGAGCTTGCGCAGATGTATGCGTACATGAGGCGCGTCGGTATCCAGCGTCATTAGCTTCTTCTCGACATCGCTCACGCTGAGCCGCTTGATCGAGCGGCCACTGGAATACCATGCCAGGCGCACACGAGCCACCGGCGCTTCGGCCACGGGAATGGCCCGCCAGCACTGCTTGAGATGCAGCCGGGCGAGGCCGCTGCCGCGCAGGTGGTCGTGCAGTTCGGGGTGGCGGAACGGCAGCACCGCCTTGGCCTCGGCCAGCAGCGGCGGGTGGTTGTCGCGGATATGGGCCAGCTGTGTGGCGAATTCGGTCTTTGCCGCGTTCACCGCGGCGACCTTCTCCAGCAGGATGTCATCGGCGGCGACCAGCCCCACATGGCTGCGGGTGGTACGTCCGTCCTGGCCGTCCTGATACCAGAAGTCGAGCAGGGCACGGCGCAACCACGCCTCGCTGGCATCGGCCTGGAAGGCCCAGGCTTCGGCGGGCGAGCGGCTGTAGGCCGACAGCAGCTCCTCGCTGCGCTCGATCAACGCATCGAAGGCCGCTTCCAGCTCGGCCAGCAGGCGGTAGGAGGGCGCCGCGGCCGGGCTCACCGGTCGTCGCCTCGCTCGGCCCGGGCCAGCCACTCTTCGATGTTGTGCTCGTCCATCGCCGGCTCACCGGCGATACGGTGGGATTCGTCGGCCCAGGCACCCAGGTCGAGCATCTTGCACCGCTCGCTGCAGAAGGGCCGGAAGGGGTTCTGTTCGCTCCACTCCACCTTGGTCTTGCATTGGGGACAGGCGACTTTCAGGGGGCGTTGGTTCGATTGGCTCATGAATCCGTTAGGCGTTGGTGGGTATAGGGACATTCTAGCGTCAATGACGGTGGCTGTGTGCCCAGGTGTTACCCGAAAAGCCTGATCAAGTGCGCCTGCTGGCTTTGAGATACACGGCGTTGCGATCCCGCTTGCCCACCGCAATGACAAGTACCACGATCTCTTGCTCGCGGACTTCGTACACCAGACGAAAGCCAGCACTCCGCAGCTTGATCTTGTAGCGGTTTCTGCTGCCCGCAAGGCGCGAGGCAGGGATGACCGGGCTATCCAGGATGGCGATGAGCTTCTTCTTGAATTGGACCCGGACAATATCATCCAGCTTACGCCACTCCTTCAGCGCTTCTTCACGAAAGCGCAGCTCATAGCTCATCCAGGGTCACCGTGACCTCCGCTTGGGAGCTGCGCTCATCGGCAATGCGGTTCAGCTCGGCATCCTCCAGCTTTTCCAGCAACTCTTCGTAGGCGGCGGCCGGGATGCAGTAGAAGGCAGGTTGATTGTGATTCAAGATAGCCACAGGAAACCCCTCGCCCGCAGCGACCGTGGCCATGGGGTTCTTCTTCAACTCCGAAATGCTGGCCGTGGTATCGGCAAGTATCATGTGGGGCATGGCGTTCTCCAGATCCATCCATAGACCGAATTATAGTGCTTTTAAAAGATCTTTAATAGATCTCGGAAAGGCCGCACGATCGTTCGCCCTCAACCAGCAGCCAGCTCACGATACTTCCGATCCAGCGCGGCTACCTGGGCTTTCAGCCGGGCTTCATCGCCGCCGTTGTCGATCACGTCGTCGGCCCTGGCCAGGCGTTCGGCGCGGGGCATCTGCGCGGCGACGATGGCGCGGGCCTGGTCCTCATCGACATCGTCACGGGCGGCGGTGCGGGCGATCTGCAGGCTTTCCGGTACGTCGATCACCAGGCAGCGGTCGGCCATCTCGCTCTGGCCCGACTCGAACAACAGCGGCGAAACCAGCAGCACGTATGGCGCGCCCTCAGCCTGCAGCCGTTCCAGGTGGGCAACGAGACGCTGCCGAATGCGGGGGTGCGTCACCGACTCCAGCCACTTCCGCTCGGCCGGGTCGGCAAAGACGATCTCGCGCAGCGCCCGGCGGTCAAGGCTGCCGTCTTCCTGCAGCACCCGCGAGCCCTCCTTTCGGGAGTAACGCTCGGCGATCTCGGCCAGGGCCGGCTCGCCGGGCTCGACCACTTCGCGGGCCACGTCGTCGGCATCCACCCAGGGCACGCCCAGCGCCGCGAAGGCCCGTGCCACGGTGGATTTGCCCGAAGCGATACCGCCGGTTACGCCAATGATCACATTCACACTCCCTGTGAGCGGGTCAGAACATCATGCCGTAGTAGAGCGCCATCAGCGGCTCGCCGACCAAAAGCGCGATCCAGCCGGCCATGGCTAGGAAGGGGCCGAAGGGCATCGGAGCCCCGCGCAGTCGAGGCATTGCCAGCTGCACCACGATACCGACCACGGCACCGACGCCGGCGGAAAGGATCAGCACCATGGGCAGATACTGCCAGCCCATCCAGGCGCCCAGCGCCGCCAGCAGCTTGAAGTCGCCGAAGCCCATGCCCTCCTTGCCGGTCACCAGCTTGAACAGCCAGTAGAAGCTCCACAGCGACAGGTACCCCGCCATGGCGCCGATCACCGCATCGGAAAGCAGCAGCGGCTGGAACAGCAGCTGGTAGAGCAGCCCCGCCCACAGCAGCGGCAGGGTAAGGATGTCCGGCAGCAGCTGGGTGCGCAGGTCGATCACCGCCAGTGCCAGTAGTGAAAGGCAGGCGCCGAAGATGAACAGTCCTTGCCAGGTGGGGCCGTGCAGCGCCAGCACCGCCAGCGCTAGGGCGCCGCCGGCCAGTTCCACCAGGGGATACTGTGGGCTGATACGCGCTTCACAGTAGGCGCAGTGCCCACGGCGCTTGAGCCACCCGATAACCGGCAGGTTGTCGTGCCAGGCGATGGGCGTTTCGCAGCTCGGGCAGATCGACCGCGGTACCATCAGGTTGAAGCGGGGCCGCTCTTCATCGGGAAGCTCCAGCGCCTCGCGGGCCTCGGCTCGCCAGCCCAGCATCAGCATCACCGGCAGGCGCACGATCACCACGTTGAGGAAGCTGCCCAGGCACAGGCCCAGGAAGGCCACCAAGGGCCAGAGAAGGGCGGGGGGAAGGTCAGTCAAAATAATTCCTTATCAAGCTGCCTCACTTTTCAGCAAGGGCCAGGCGCCTTGCTTGGAGGCATCGAGAATTACCACTTCCACTATACTGCCATCATCGGCATAGCTAACGTGCGTATGCCAGTCCTGTGACACTTCCTTTACGATAGGCTTTTCTGATAGATGCAGTACAAGGATGTCATCAGCTTCGTCGTAAGTGGTTCGCACTGTTACTCCTCCCAGCTGAAGTGGTGCATGATCGTCTTTACGACGAGTCTATCTTCGAGCACCACTGCCGCACAAATCATGTTGTCTTGCCTATCGGCGACGCTCATGGCAATCCAGAGCCGCATGGAATCCTTATATCGAGTATCTCCGATATCCAGCAACTCGAGTAGTAAGGCTTCAGGTATGTTGCGCTCAGCCATACGCTCGCGAGCATGACGCGTAACATGCACATGGCGTGCAAACCGCTGGCAATACAGTGCTTCACTCACAACACCGTGCCGAGCTCGAATATGGGCAGGTACATGGAGATGACCAGGCCGCCGACCAGCACCCCGAGCACCACGATGATCAGGGGCTCCAGCAGCGAGGTGAGGGCATCGACCTTGTTGTCGACCTCCTCCTCGTAGTAGTCGGCCACGCGGTTGAGCATGGCGTCCAGCGAGCCGGACTCCTCGCCGATGCCCACCATCTGCACCGCCAGGGCGGGGAACCGCTCGGTCAGGCGCATGGCGAAGTGCAGCTGCTGGCCGGTGGCGACATCCTCGCGGATCTGCCGGGTGGCACGTTCGTAGACCAGGTTGCCCGCCGCACCGGCGGCGATGTCCAGCGCCTCGACCATGGGCACGCCGGCGCCGTAGGTGGTGGCCAGGGTGCGTGAATAGCGCGCCACCGACGACTTGTCGAGAATGTCACCGATCACCGGGATCTTCAGCGAGAGCTTGTGCATGCGATAGGCGAACGCCTCGGAGCGCTTCATGCCCTGGCGCATCAGGAACACGAAGGCCACCACCATGCCGATGCCCCATAGCCAGTACTGCTGGGCGAATTCCGACATGGCGATGGTCATGCGGGTCATGGCCGGCAGCTCGGCGCCGAAGCCATGAAACAGGCTCTCGAACTGGGGCACCACCTTGATCAGCAGCAGCGCCGTGACGCCGATACCCACGGCGATGACCGCGATGGGATACCACAGCGCCTTCTTCACGCGCCCCTTGAGCGACTCGATCTTCTCCTTGTAGGTGGCGATCCGCTCGAGCATTCGGTCCAGTGAGCCGGAGCTCTCGCCGGCCTCCACCAGGTTGCAGAAGAGATTGTCGAACTGTTCGGGATGCTGGCGCAGCGCCTGGGAGAAGCTCGACCCCGCCGCCACCTCGTTCATCATCTGCTGGACCACCGCGCTCATGGCCGGCTTGCGAATGCTCTCTGCCACCACCTGGAACGCCTGTAGCACCGGCACGCCGGCACGAATCATGGTTGCCATCTGGCGGGCGAAGAGCATGATGTCCCGCGGCTTGATCTTGCCCATGCCGCCGCCAAGGCCTCCCTTGCGGCGCACGTTCTTGACAATGATGTTCTGGTTGGCCAGCTCCCGCTCCACTTCGGCCTTGTGGGCGGCCACCACCTCACCGCGTACCAGCCGGCCACCCGGCCCTTTGCCCGACCAGTTCCAGCGGTAGAGCTTGAGCTTCCGGGGCGCTTTCGCGGTTTTGGCTGCCATGTAGGTTCCTGCTGCGTATGGGAATTATGGTATTGGTTTGTTATGGGCATCCCGCTATTAATTGTTATATCGGCTAGTTTGCCAGTTGGTTTAGTGTGAGCCGCCTCAATCTTTTGTTACGCGATTGACCTCCGTCAAGCTTGTGATCCCTTGCATCACCTTCAGCAGGCCGCTTCTGCGCAGGTCGGGGTGCCCCTCCTTACGGGCCAACTGATCGAAATCCATGGAATTGCCCTGGCGCATGATCAACTGGCTCATCGCACTGCTCACCGGCACCACTTCGTAGATACCCACCCGGCCCTTGTAGCCGTGGGTGCAGTGCATGCAGCCCACCGGCTCGTAGACGGTGGCGCTGCCTACCTCCAGGTCGGTGAAGCCCTCGCTCAGCAGCGCCTCCCGGGGGATCTCCGCAGGCTGCTTGCACTGCTTGCATAGCCGCCGTGCCAGGCGCTGGGCGATGATCAGGCTAACGGAGCTCGCAATGTTGAAGGGCGGCACGCCCATGTTGGCCAGGCGGGTCAGGGTTTCCGCCGCCGAATTGGTGTGTACCGTGGAGAGCACCAGGTGCCCTGTCTGGGACGCCTTCACCGCGATCTCGGCGGTTTCCAGGTCGCGGATCTCGCCCACCATCACCACGTCCGGGTCCTGGCGCAGGAAGGCGCGCAGGGCACTGGCGAAGTCCAGCCCGATCTTCGGCAGCACGTTGACCTGGTTGACCCCCGGCACCTTGATCTCCACCGGGTCCTCCGCGGTACAGATATTGCGCTGCACCTCGTTGAGGATGTTCAGACCGGTGTAGAGCGTCACCGTCTTGCCGCTGCCGGTGGGGCCGGTGACCAGGATCATGCCCTGGGGATGGTCCAGCACCGCTTCGTAGAGCCCTCGCTGTTCCGGCGTGAAGCCCAGTGCGTCGATGCCGATCTGCGCCGAGGCGGGGTCGAGGATACGCAGCACGATCTTCTCGCCGTAGACGGTGGGTAGCGAGTTGACGCGAAAGTCGATGGAGCGGGTCTTGGAGACCTTGAGCTTGATGGCGCCATCCTGGGGCAGGCGGCGCTCGGAGATATCCAGCCGCGCCATCACCTTCAGACGCGCGGCGATGCGCGCCCGCATGGAGAAGGGTGGGCGCGCCGCTTCCAGCAGCATGCCGTCGATGCGCATGCGCACCCGGTAGCTGGTCTCGTAGGGCTCGAAGTGAATGTCCGAGGCGCCGCGGCGGATGGCATCGAGCAGAATCTTGTTGACGAACTTGACGATCGGCGCGTCGTCGGAGCCGCTATGGGTGGCCTGGCTCGACTCTTCGGTGAGGTCCACCCCCTCGTCGAACTCCAGCTCGCTGACTGCGTCGTCGACCCCGGTCAGGTCGTCCATCATGCTGGTGTCGTTCTGGGCCAGGTAGGCCTCCAGCACCGGCAGCAGTTGGTCGACGGGGCACAGCACCGCCTCGATGCTCAGACCGGTGGCGAACTGCAGCTCATCGAGCTTGGCCAGGGTCGAGGGATAGGGCACCGCCACCGTGAGGCGGTGGGAGCGGCGCATCAGCGGCACCACGCACAGCTTGCGCAGCAGCTTCTCGGGATACTCCGTGGACGGTGGCAGGCTGGAAAGGCGCAGTGCGTCCAGGTCGACGATGGGCAGGCCATACTCCCAGGCGGCGCACAGGGTGCCATCGCGGGCAGTGACCATGCCGGCGTCGATCACATGCTGAAGCAGCGTCACCTCGGACTCGCGGGCCTCGTGCTCGGCACGCTCGGCCGCAGCACGCGACAGCAGGCCGTACTCCACCAGCCGCCGTGCCAGGCCGCGCAGGCCCTCGGCGGCCTGGTCCGGATTGGTGGAATCGTCGGCGGTGCCGGCTTCCGAGAAGGGGCGATTACTGTTCATGGCGCCTCTGTCGTTGGCCCGCTTGGCGGGTGGCAAGCGATATAGGGAATACCAGTATACTAGCCCTTTACCACTAGCCATCACAGCGGTGATCTCACACTTTTCTAACCCTGGTATTAAACGGCTGATACATTAACATGAGCTAAGACACTGAGGCAGACGTATGTAGCGCTTGCGCGATGCCAAAGTGTAATTTAGTGTAAGTAATAGGAGCGTGGAATCAGGGACAGAGGCTATTCGCCAAATCGGTACAAAAAGGGGCATTGGCCCCCGGCTGCCGGGCAGCGTCGCCGCAACCCGGCGGCACCGCCGCACAGGCAGTCAGAAAGCAAGGCAGCCGCTTGAAAGGCGGCGATCGGAAAGACAGCAGGTGGCTAGACAGCGATACAAGGAAGCGACTGCTTCCATCGGCATCTCCCAAGGGCCGAGCCAACGAACCAAAGCCACGACCGGGCAACAGAGCAGGGGATTAGGCGATGAACATGATGAAAGAAATGCAGAACCAGCGGGCAGCCCGGAAGGGCCAGGGTGGTTTCACCCTGATCGAGCTGCTGATCGTGGTGGCGATCATCGGCATTCTGGCGGCGATTGCGATACCGCAGTATCAGGACTACACAGCCAGGTCTGCTGAAAGGGCGTGCCAATCTGACATTAGGACTGTGGCATCTGGCTATGCGATAGCAAATGCTGATCCTGATACCCCTCTAACAGGATTTACTGCGGAGTCGGTTCTTGCGGATTATGATGGTAATGATGGGAGTGACGCAAATCCTAGAACTGCTTGTGCCACCATCACATTAACTGATGCAGGGGTTGTGTCGGGTACATTGGGTGATAGGCCTGGCGATGATGCTAATTTGAATGCTGTTACTGCCTTCTCCGTCCCTGAAGAAGATTAAGAATACTGACCTGTAAAGCGAAAGAGGCGGTTCCAGTGGCTGGCAGACATGCCGGCCATTGGCTTTTTTGAGGAACCTAACTCCCCTGGTCGTCTGCCGAGACTTAAGGAATGACGACGAATATCTACTACGATGGGGGCTGTCCCTTCTGTCGGCGCTATGTCGCGCTGCTCAGGTTGCGAGATGCCGCTGGCGAGGTCCGCCTCATTTCCTTGCGGGAGGCGCCGGAGGCTTGCCGTCGTTTCCAGGCCCAGGGCATCGATCTTGATCAGGGCATGGTGGTTGAGCGGAACGGTCGTCTTTACCACGGCAGTGAGGCGATCCACCGTTTGGCGTTGATGACCACACCTGTCGGTTTTTTCAACCGCGTGAGCGCCAGGCTGCTCTCCATTCCCTGGCTGGCTTTGCTGCTTTATCCCCTTATGCGTGCAGTCAGGAATGCCACTTTACTGATGATGGGGCGCCAACCTATCCGAAATACGGTTGAAGGCGAGCAGGCGATTTTTCAAATTGTGAGCCGTTGGTTCGGACTGTTCGCGATACTACATGTCTTTATCTATTACTTCCGCTATACCCCCGGTGTGTTGCATCCCCCCATGCTTGTCATGGCAGCTTGTGGCTTGGCGTTGATTGTCAGGCCGGGGTCTGTGCGTGTTTTTGTGATTCTTGTGCTCGCCATGGCGCTGAATGCCTGGCTCCAGGCGCCTTTATCTTCAAATCACACCATACTCAAGAACTTCTGGCTACTGGGGCTGCTCTTGGGCGGTGGCTACGCATGGCTGCGAGGTGTTGGTTTCGAGATGTTCTTCCGGCAGGTGCGCCCCATTGGCCAGGCGCTTCTGGTGGTAATGTACTTCTTTGGCGTTTTCCACAAGATTAACGCTGACTTCCTCGACCCCGAGGTATCCTGTGCAGTCGAGCTGTGGCGTGTCATGCCATCTTTTCTATCCTGGCTTGACGCGCTCTGGTTTCACTACCTGGCTATCTACGGCACCTTGGTCATCGAAGCCGCAATCATCGTGGCGCTGCTGATCCCTCGCACCCGGCACCTCGGTATTGTGGCCGGCATAGGCTTCCATGGCCTGCTCGCCCTGAGTGGCTATGCGATGTATGCAGTGTTCTCCACCCTGACGATCTTGCTGCACCTGCTCTTCCTGTCGCCTGATGGAGCCCGGCGAATCGTCGACAGCCCGTTCTGGCAGATTATCGACCGTGCATTGCGAAAACCCGTATACGTAGTTTTGTTGACCTGCGTCTTCGTGTTGATCGCTTTGGCGGCGCAGGATCAGGACTACATCCAAGTCAGCTATCTATGGCTGATGATCGCCGCGCCCTTGTTGGGCTGTATCGTGGTATATGGGAAGGGTGAGGACCACCAACCGGTCTTCTGGTCACGCTGGCACTGGTTGAATATTGTCTCCCTGGCCTTCTTCCTGAACGGTGCAATGCCCTATCTGGGCCTGAAGACGGCACAGACCATGAACATGTTTGCCAATCTTCGCCTGGAAGGTGGAGTTTCCAATCACCTGGTCTTCCGCGAGCCCCCCGGCCCCTTCGGTTATCTACAGGATCTGGCAGATGTTCGCCGCGCGGAGCGCGAACTGGATCTTGCGTTCTTCGTGATTCGCGATGATAGCCTGATAGTCTACTACGACCTGCTCAACCGCATGGAGCGCCATCCGGAGGCCCGTGTCAGCTTTACGCGTGCCGGCGTCAACTACAATGACGTGACGTTTGCCGATGTCAAGGAAGAAGCGGAGCAGCTCCTCCACTCTAGAGCATTTCGCAAGTACTTCCACTTTCGTTGGGTAAGAGATTCTGAGAAGGTGACTTGTCATTCGTCTCCACCCTGGGAGCCACCAGGCGATTTGAACTGAACGGAGCTAATCGGGGATAGTGGTTTTTCACCGGTTCTTGGCTGGTTTAAAATATATGAGGTCAGCGGTCCTGTCTGCGTCTTTTTCCGAGGCGAACATAACGCCAGAAACGATATGGCCCTGAAGGGCCACAAGTGAAGGCTGTGGCCGCAGCAGGCAGTCTGGGCACCTCCATGTTATGGACCTTTCGGGCCGCATGACGTAATGTTGCGTGTATAAATGTAACCATTGCGTCACAGCGGAGGTGAGGATGGCGGGCTCAAGACAGCAGGGAGCTGCCCTGGTAGTGGTGCTGGTCCTGATGACATCCTCACTGATAGTGGGCCTGTCGGCCATGCAGGACAGCCTGATCAACGAGAGGCTGGCGGGTAACTACCGTTCGGCTGTCCTTGCCCAGAACGAAGCCGAGGCGGGCCTCTATGCGTTCAATGACGAGTTGCGGGCAGCCGTTACGCAACTGAACGAAAACCAGACCCCCGCTCCACCGGTCTTCGCCAATAATCCTGGCAACTTCCTTCTCAGCCTGCGCGAGGCGGCGGAAAAAGCACGCGACGCTGTTGACTCAACGGACGTTGAGGAAGCCTTGTCTGGCGCCCTGCCAGGTAAGTGGTCAACTCCAGGCAACCTATCAGGCGGGGGCAGGCACCACTGGCGACTGCTGCCGGCGCTACCTGAGGACGATGCTGCGCTGGGTGGCCAGGTCGGTATCCGTATTGTAAGCGCTCCAGCAACCCCATCTGTTCCGTCCTGAGTCAGGCCGGTAG
>NZ_JAHXBV010000045.1:0-18537 GCF_019915905.1 Halomonas sp. ANAO-440
CGTCGGCTAGCACTTCCCCTTGCCGGGCGTGCAGGGGACTTTCACCCCCAAGTCATCCCGAGGCACCACCCTCGGGAACAGCGCCAGTCAGGCGCTGCGCGCCATGCCTGGCGCACAAAAAAAAGGCGCGCTCCGAAGATGCGCGCCCACATACCCACTCGTATGACTCAAACAGCAAGCTAAGCATAGCGCGACAACGGCCACACTTCAAACGTTTGTTTAATTTCTTTGTGCTTTAAAGGCCCCCGGGGAGCCCATGACGGGGTCCCGGACCGGGTGCTATGATCGCCAGTCTCATACCAATTACAGCCACTCGCACCAACAGCAGAACGAGGAAAGCGGCTTGTCACACTTACCGGTGATCGTCGGCATGGGCGGCGTCAACGCCGCCGGCCGTACGTCTGGCCATCAAGCATTTCGTCGCACCGTGATCGATGCCTTGACCGACGACGACCAGCAGCATCTCCTGCTGGGCCTGGCCGCCCTGATGGGGCTGGGTAGCCATCGCGATGGCAGCTGGCATGACGCCACAGGCCAGGCCATCAGCGCTTCCCAGCTGGCTGACCAGTGCCGCGAGCAGATCCTCGACCATACGCTCATCCGGCGCATCGAGGATCCCCGGTTCAATGACGACGGCTTGCCGGCCAATCGGCGTGCCAGCCTGGAACTGGGCAGCGAACTGGTCTTCCGCATTCGGCGCCGCCAGCTGCCTGAACGCCTCCCGGGTACCTGGCAGGTTCGCGAGCTGGATCGCCATACCCTCGAAGTCACGGTGCCTCCCGGCGACCTGGACGTGATGCTGCCTGAAACCCGCCCGGCCCTGGTACGCGCCGCCGGCCAGTTGCCCAGCGGCTTCGATCCCAGCCGTCACTATCGCAGCGTCCACCACCCTCGCGGCCTGTCGATGTCGATCTTCGCCGCCAGCGACTGCCTGGGCAGCAGCGGGCTGACCTGGGAGGCACTGCGCGATCGCCTCGATCCGGACGAGGTTGCCGTCTATGCCGGCAACTCCATCGGCCAGCTCGACGACGAAGGATGGGGCGGGCTGCTCAAGAGCTTTGTCTCTGGCAACCGCGCCACCTCCAAGCAGATGCCGCTGGGCTATGGCCAGATGCCCGCCGACTTCCTCAACGCCTATGTACTGGGCAGCGTCGGTGGCACCGGCGCCGTCCTCGGCGCCTGCGCCAGCTTCCTCTACAACCTGCGTTTGGGGTGCGAGGATATTCGCAGCGGCCAGCGCCGTGCGGTAATGGTCGGCACCTCCGATGCGCCGGTGACGCCGGAGATCATCGAGGGTTTTCGCGCCATGGGCGCCCTGGCCGATGACGACAGCCTCAAGGCGCTGGATGCTCTGGAGCTGCTGACCGATGCCGATTACCAGCGGGCCTGCCGCCCCTTCGCCCGCAACTGCGGATTCACCATCGCCGAGGCCAGCCAGTTCATCCTGCTGCTGGACGACTCCCTGGCGCTGGAAGTCGGTGCCGAGATACTCGGCAGCGTGCCGGGGGTCTTCGTCAACGCCGACGGCTGGAAGCGCTCGATCTCTGCCCCGGGCATCGGCAACTACATCACACTGGGCAAGGCCACCTCGCTGGTGCGCGACATGCTCGGCGAAAAAGCCCTGAAAGAACGCACCTTCCTGCATGCCCATGGCACCAGCACGCCCAAGAATCGCGTGACCGAGTCCCATGTCTTCGACCTCATCGCCCAGGCCCACGGCATCGAGAACTGGCCCGTGGTGGCGGTCAAGGCCTTCGTCGGCCACTCCCAGGGCAGCGCCGCAGGCGATCAGCTGACCAGCGCCCTGGGCAGTTTCGCCCATGGCCTGCTGCCGGGCATTCCCACCCTGAACGCGGTGGCCGACGACGTGCATGCGGACCGGCTGCACTTCTCCCGCACCCCCCAGGCCTTCGACGCCGATGCCGCCTTCATCAATGCCAAGGGCTTCGGCGGCAACAACGCCACCGGCGTGGTGCTGTCGCCGGCCGTGACCGAACGGCTGCTGACGCAGCGCCATGGTGAAGCCGCGCTGGCGGCCTGGCGTGAACGCCGCGAGGCAACCCGCGAGGCGAGCAAGGCCTACCTCGACAGGGCCGATCACGGACACTACCTGGCCCGCTATCGCTTCGGAGAAGGGGTGCTGGAGGGGCCGGAGCTCGACGTCAGTGCCGACAGCATCCAGATTCCCGGCTATGCGCGCCCTGTCTCGCTGGCGGTGGACAACCCCTTCGGCCGGCTGGAAGAGTGATGCTATGGCGAGGTGGACATTGTCGGCCCGGCCACGGGCGGTTACCCTGAGCCCCCTTGAGAGTGACAACTGAGCGGAGCGCCATGAAAATCGCGGTCTATCCCGGCACCTTCGATCCCATCACCCACGGCCATTTCGACCTGATCGAGCGCGCCGCGCGCCTCTTCGACAAGGTCGTGGTGGCGATTTCCGCCAGCCCTGGCAAAGGGCCGGCCCTGGACCTGGGCACGCGCATCGCCCTGGCCCAAGAGGTGGTGGCAGAGCTCGACAACGTCGAGGTCATCGGCTTTTCCGGCCTGCTCACCGACATGATGGTCGAACAGAAAGCACGCATCATCCTGCGTGGCCTGCGGGCGGTATCGGACTTCGAGTACGAGCTGCAGTTGGCCAACATGTACCGTGCCCAGGCGCCCGAGCTGGAAAGCGTCTTCCTGACCCCCGCGGTGGAGAATTCCTATATCTCCTCCACCATCGTGCGGGAAATTGCCAAGCTCGGTGGCGATATCACCCGGCTGGTGCATCCCAGGGTCGCCGAAGCGCTGCGCAGCCATTACAATACCTGACTGCAACACTCGGCTTTATCCCGAGTCGCTTCACCCGGGCGTGCCAGTACCACTGGCCGCGCCTTATCGCGAGGTAGCCCCATGGCCCTGATGATCACCGACGAGTGCATCAACTGCGACGTCTGCGAACCCGAATGCCCCAACGGCGCCATCTCGGCGGGGGAAGAGATCTACATCATCGACCCCAACCTATGCACCGAGTGCGTCGGTCACTACGACGAGCCCCAGTGCCAGCAGGTCTGCCCGGTGGACTGCATACCGCTGGACCCGGAGCGCGAGGAGAGCCGCGAGCAGTTGATGGAGAAGTACCACGTCATCACCGCGGCCTGAACGCACAACGACGCCAGGACTCACGACAAACGCCAGCGCCCCGCTATTACGCGGGGCGCTGGCGTTCGTTGGTGACGGTAAGGCTATCGCTCGTAGGGACGGGGATTGATGGACGTGCATCCCAGGCAGCGCCGGAACGTGGCCTCGGCCGGTGTCTTGACCAGCGTTTCCGCCGCCTGGTCCACGTTGCCCCCCATTGCCGAGAACGGCAGCGACACCACGAACAGTGCGGTGCCACCCAGGGTCGCCGCCAGCAGCAACGGCCGTGCAATCAGAGCATCGGCGATCATCGCGCCGCCGCTCGGTCGAGCTTCCAGATGCTGCTCCTGAGCCATCGCCGGCAGGCTCGCAAGCGCCAGCATCACCGCCACCACGAGTCCCATGGTTCCTTTCGCCATACGTGACATACCACCCCCTTATCATCTTGATCGAAAATGCCCGCCCTGAGCACAAGCGCTCTATAAAGGTCCCACACCCTGCGACCGGCATCCAGTGATTCACCGTAGCGCCTGGTTGCGTTATGCCCCATCGCCCGCCATGCTTCACGGTTTCGCCTCACACCGGAAGACCCCGTGGCATCCCAGGAACTGGCTACTCCCTCCGCCGCCCGCCGTCGCATATGGATGCTGGCCTGGCCCATCATCCTGTCGAACATCACCGTGCCGCTGCTGGGGCTGGTGGACACCGCCGTGGTCGGTCACCTGCCGGATTCCCGCTACCTGGCCGGGGTGACCCTGGGCGCAACCCTGTTCAGCTTCCTCTACTGGGGCTTCGGTTTCCTGCGCATGGGTACCACGGGGCTGACCTCCCAGGCGGTGGGTCGCGAAAGCGACAGCGAAGTGCGCAACCTGCTGGGCCAGTCGCTGCTGATGGCCGCTGGCATCGGCACCCTGTTGATCCTCTTCTCACGGCCGCTGATATCTCTCGGGCTCTGGCTGCTGAACGGCAGCGAAGTGGCCACCGAACTGGCAGCCGAGTACGCGCAGATCCGCATTCTCTCGGCGCCGGCGGTGCTGGCCAACTATGCGATTCTCGGCTGGTTCCTGGGCCAGCAGAATTCACGGGTCACCCTGCTCATCCTGGTATTGACCAATAGCGTCAACATCGCCCTCGACCTGCTCTTCGTGGTGGGCCTCGGCATGACCAGCGATGGGGTGGCCTGGGCCACGGTCATCGCCGACTATACGGCGCTGACCTTCGGCCTGTGGCTGGTGACCCGACAGTTGAAACTGCTGGAGGGACGCTTCCTGCGCAGCCGCCTGCTGACGCTGGCCGCTTACGCCGAGCTCTTCCACGTCAATGCCAATCTCTTCGTGCGCACCCTGGGACTGCTCTTCGCCATGGCCTTCTTCACCTCGCGGGGCGCCGTACAGGGCGATACCGTGCTGGCCGCCAATGCCGTGCTGCTGCAGTTCATCATGCTCACCAGCTATGCCCTGGACGGCTTCGCCCACGCCGCCGAGGCCATCGTCGGCCGCTCGGTTGGCCGCAGGCGTTGGGACGAGTTCGCCACCGCCGTGCGAACCGCAGCCTGGTTCTCGCTGATCACCGCCACCGTTGCCTCGCTGGCCTTCGCCCTCGGCGGACATTACCTCATCGCCCTCCTGACCGGACTGCCGGAAGTGCGCGCCACTGCGGGTAGCTACCTGCCATGGATGGTGGCCATGCCCTTGATTGCGGTCTGGAGCTATCTGCTGGATGGCGTCTTCATCGGTGCCACGGCAATACGCGAGATGCGCAACAGCATCTTCCTCGGCCTGGCTGTTTACCTTCCGATCTGGTGGGCCACTCAGCCGCTGGGGAACCATGGCCTATGGTTGGCCTTCCTGACATTCAGCCTGGTGCGCTCGGCCGTTCTTGCCGGCTATTACCTGCATTACCGCCGCACCCGCTGGCATCCGGCGGCCCCTTCCCTTTGACAAAACCTGACATTCGTCCCACCGTTGACGAGTCGAACCATGCAACCTTCTGAGCTTGCGCTACTTTTCTCAGACGACCCGACAGCAATTCCACAACATTAGAAGAAGCGAAACTGCCATGCTCAAGTTCCTGTCCAAACCTGCCGTCAGGCTGGTCGATCGCTATCTGCCCGATCCTTTCATTTTCGTTCTCCTGTTGACCCTCGTGGCGGCCGCCGCAGCCATTGGCGTCGAACGCCAGACCCCGCTGGCGGTGATGCGCTTCTGGGGCGACGGTTTCTGGAATCTGCTGACCTTCTCGATGCAGATGCTGCTGATCCTGGTTACCGGCTTCATGCTGGCCAGCTCACCGCCGGTGAAGCGCATGTTGCAGCAGCTGGCTGGCAAGGCCAAGAACGCCGGCAGCGCGATCATCATGGTCACTCTGGTTTCCCTGCTGGCCAGCTGGATCAACTGGGGCTTCGGTCTGGTGGTGGGCGCCCTGTTCGCCAAGGAGCTGGCACGGTTGATCCGGGTCGATTACCGCCTGCTGGTGGCCAGCGCCTACTCCGGCTTCGTTGTGTGGCACGGCGGGCTCGCCGGCTCCATTCCACTGACCATCGCCACCGACGGGCACTTCACCGCCGATCAGATCGGCGTGATCGGCACCGGCGCCACCATTTTCTCCTTCTTCAACCTGGCGATCGTGGCCTGCCTGTTCATCAGCATTCCTTTGGTCAACCGCCTGATGCTGCCCGACGAGAAAGACAGCGTCTATGTGGACCCCAAGGTGCTGGGGGATGCCCCCGATGCCCGTGTTCGCATCACTCGCCCGGCCGATCGGCTGGAAAACAGCGTGACCCTGGCCTGGCTCGTGGGCATCCCCGGGGTGATCTTCCTGCTCGACCACTTCATCCTGCGTGGCGGCGGCCTGAACCTGAACATCGTCAACTTCATGTTCCTGTTCCTGGCCATCGTGCTGCACCGCACCCCCCGCAGCCTGCTCGAGAGCCTCAACGAGGCGATCAAGGGCGGTGCCGGCATCGTGATCCAGTTTCCCTTCTACGCAGGGATCATGGCGATCATGGTGCAGTCCGGGCTTGCCGAATCCATGTCCCAGGGTCTGATCTCGTTTGCCACCGAAACCTCGCTGCCGTTCTGGTCCTTCCTCAGCGCTGGCATCGTCAATCTCTTCGTGCCCTCCGGTGGCGGCCAGTGGGCGGTACAGGCACCGGTGATGCTGCCGGCCGCCGAGGCGCTGGGCGTGGACGTGGCACGCGTCTCCATGGCCGTGGCCTGGGGCGATGCCTGGACCAACCTGCTGCAGCCGTTCTGGGCGCTGCCGGTACTTGCCATCGCCGGGCTCAAGGCCAAGGACATCATGGGCTTCTGCCTGATCCAGCTGTTCATTACCGGCATCATCATTGCCGTTGGCCTGACCTGGTTCTGAACCCGGCCGCGCACCAGCGGCCCCCAGGCTGAGATAACGCCTTGCCAACGAGTCGTGACGAACGTGGCAAGGCGTTATGCTGTAGGAACGCCCCCACAGGAAATCGATATGGACCACCACGACCTGCCCGGTCAGCATGAATTGAGCATGACCGTGCTGATGACCCCCGACATGGCGAATTTCAGCGGCAAGGTCCATGGCGGGGCCATCCTCAAGAAGCTCGATGAAGTGGCCTACGCCTGCGCCAGCCGCTATTCAGGGCATTATGTCGTGACGCTCTCCGTCGACCAGGTGCTGTTCAAGCAGCCGATCCACGTTGGCGAGCTAGTGACATTTCTTGCCTGCGTCAATCACGTTGGCCGCTCCTCCATGGAGATCGGCGTAAAGGTGGTGGCCGAGAACATTCGCGACAAGGTGATACGGCATACCAACAGCTGCTACCTCACCATGGTGGCGGTGGATGCCAACGGCCACCCTGCCAGGGTTCCACCGTTGAAGCTGGCGACCTCGCTGCAGAAACTGCGCTTCGAGAAGGCCGCGCTGCGCAAGAAACTACGCAAGAAGGCCGAAGAGGAGGAGCATCGCGCACAGAAGGACCACTTTGCCAGCCAGGCGAACCGCACGCAGGACAGCTGAGGCGTATCGAACCCGTCACCGGACAAGGAGAGGCCATGTCCCGTACTCCACCCGACCGCGACAGAGCCTCTGCCTTCAGCGAGCGCATGCACCTGGTATGGGACCTGCTCATCATCGTGCTGGTCGTGGCCAACCTGACGCTGCTGCTGTTCGATGCCCTGTTCGCACTGACTCCGCTGAACGACGCCTTCGCGGCCATCGCCCCGGGGCTGCATGGTGCCTATGACCGGCATATCCATGACAACTTCATCGCCATCGACCTCGTCTTCGTGGCGATCTTCGTGCTCGATGTCCTGCTGGGGTGGGCAGCGGCCATTGTCGAGCGCCGTTATCACCGCTGGTTCTTCTACCCCTTCGTGCACTGGTACGACGTGCTGGGCTGCATTCCGGTGGGCGGCTTCCGGCTGCTGAGGATATTGCGTGTCATTTCGCTACTGCATCGCCTACAGCGGCTGGGATTGATCGATATCCGCCAGTGGCGACTGTACGGCGTCTACGCCAAGTACTACGACATCCTGCTCGAGGAGCTGTCGGACCGTATCGCCCTTCGCCAGCTGGTGAGTATCCAGGAGCAGGTGCGCAGCAGCGACTCCCTGTCACAGCGTATCGCCGACGAGGTGATCATGCCGCGCAAGCAGGAGTTGATCCACGAAATCTGCCGCCGCCTGGAGGATATGGCAGACAGTGCCTACCGGGCCAACCGCGATGACCTGATGCGCTTCATCAGTGCCCTGGTCAGGCGAACCCTGGCGGAAAGCCCCGAGATCAAGCGGCTCAGGCGCCTGCCGCTGGGCGGCCAGGTCGCCAGCGCCCTCGATGAAGCGCTAAGCGATATCGCGCAACGCCTGGTGCATGAGGCCATCGAGGGCCTGCATTCGCCGGAGTTCGACTCGCTGGTGGAGCACCTCGCCGACAGCAGCTTCGATGCCTGGCTAAGGGTCGACGCACACACGGACAGGGTCACCGAGCAGGTACTGCTCGACACCCTGGAGCTACTCAAGGAGCAGGTCGCCCGGCAGCGCTGGAAACAGCGCTATGACTGAAGCGGACGAAAGCCGGCTTCAGCCGCAGCCGATGTCGGTGATCACCTCGTTCTCGTCGACACGGACGTTGAGACGATCCTCGCGGTACTCGAGGGTATAGGCGTGGCCGGGGCGCATCACACGCAGCGTACCGGCACCGCTCTGTTCGCGCATCGACTCGCCCAGCGCCTCGTCATAGTGGCGCCCGACACGGTCCTGGACACGGCTCGCGCCACAGACATCCCCTTCACTACTGACGCGGGGAGGCTCAGGGGCCGGTTCACGGGGTGGGTTGGTCTGGTTCATGGGAGCACACGCGGTTAGCAGCAACAGGCTGGTAAACGACAGGCACAGCTTCATGGATATGGCCATCTTCGCCTCAATGGCTGACGGAAATAACAGGGAAGGACGGCCGAAGGGGAACACACGGGCATGCCGCCTGGCACACCCATGTGTCGGCCGTACCGTTGATGGAGTTAAAACACGGCCTTAATCGGCGGCATCCTGTACAGCCTGTCCGCCGCGCTCCACATCCTCTCCGGCACCTTGCATGGTGTTGCAGCCTGCGAGGGCACCGGCGGTCATCAGCAGGGCAAAGCTAAGGGCAATGGCTCTCTTCATGGTCGTTTCTCCTTGAAAATTTCCGGGACATCCATTCCTTTCCGTGAAGCAATGGTCTTATTCAGCGTAACAGGCCTTGCCTAACTCTGCCGCTTCAGCTTGCCTGGCGCTGAATCGCCTCGCCGCCTCTTTCGATATCCTCGCCCGCGCCACGCATGGTGTTGCAGCCACTCAGCAGTGACAGGGCAAAGAGCGAAACCAGCAACATGGGTAGTATCCGTTTCATTTTGCCTTCTCCATTGGGCAGGACTTCTGCCTCTTCAATCTAGCACTGTCAGAAGGCCGCTGCGCGATTTAACGCATTGCTTTGCATCAGACCCCAGGGGCTATTCTCAACCAGGTTGTGTCATGATGAGGAAGGTGAGAGATAGCTCGGCATAATCGGTAATGAGGGAACGCGATGACATCCATTGAACTCGATGAACGGCTGGTCCAGGACAGTTACCCGGTTACCGAGCTACCCCTTTGTCAGCTTCGGCTGATGGATGATGCTCGCTTTCCTTGGCTGGTACTGATCCCCCGCCGCCGTGGCGTGAGCGAGGTATTCGAACTGAACGAAGGGGACCAGCAGCAGCTCTGGCGCGAAGCCACTCTGGTCGGCCAGATGCTGAAAGCGCTGACCAAGGGAGACAAGCTCAACATTGCCAGCCTCGGCAATGTGGTGGCCCAGCTCCACGTGCATGTCGTTGTCAGGCGCAGAGACGATGCTGCCTGGCCGGCACCCGTTTGGGGCCATGGTGAGCCCGCGCCCTATGACCTGGACAGCCTGGCCAGCATGCGGGACCACCTGCTGGCCCAGGTCGAGCGACTAAAACTGATGACGCCGGGCTCAGCCTCCACCACCGAAGGGGCTGCTCCGGGCGGGTGATTCGGCGCCCGCGCCACGGGAAGGCGGCTCGCCCAGCAGCGGCGCCGAAGAGGGCTGGCTCACCCCTGTGACGGAAAGCGAGATGCCAAGCGCCATGATGGCCAGCCCACCGGCCAGCGACGCCCAGCCCAGCACTCTGCCGGCGCGCGCCATGCTGCTCTGCCGTGCCAGTCGCCGCTCGGCCCAGCCACGGGCGACAACACTGGCCAGAGCCAGGCCGGAGACAGTCAATGCCGTGCCCAGCGACATGACCAGCACCGCCGCCACGCCAACCGGAAACTGGCCCAGCAGGGTCGCCGCACCCAGCAGCAACACGCCGCCGCTGCAGGGACGGATGCCGATGGCGACGACAGTAGCCAGCGCGGTCCGCCAGTCGGCGGCCTGCCGGGGGTCCACGTGGTGATGCCCCCCGCAGCAGTGCTCATGGCCATGATCAGGGTCCGCGGCATGCTCTGATGCATGCTCCGCAGCAGCGCCGGGCGGCGAGTCGGCATGACGGTGGGGTGCTGGGCCTCGCAGCTGTCGAATGGCACGCAGGCAAAGCCAGGCCCCCAACAGCGCCACCATCAGGAAGCTGGCCTGTTCGACCCAGACCACGCTACCCATGGCCTGGCGAGTGACCCAGCCCAGCCCATGGACCAGCACGACGACCAGGCTGATGGCGACGACGCCCTGCAGCAGCGAAGCAGCAAAGGAGAGGGCCAGCGCACGGCGCACCGCTCCACCCTGGGTGAGCAGGTAGGTGGTCAACACCGCCTTGCCGTGACCGGGCCCCGCGGCGTGGAAGACCCCGTAGCCGAAGCTGATGCCCAGCAGTGCCATCCAGGTGGCCGGCGAGGGCGTCCCGGAGAGATCGGTGATCGCCATGGTGAGGGCACGGTGAAAATCCCGCTGCCAGGAGACCAGTTGAAAGCTCAGCGACTGGAAGCTTCCCTGAGTGATCAGCAGGACGAGAATGGCAGCCAGCATCAGGCCAACCCCGAACAACCACCCTCTGCCCTGCAGGCGCATGGCACTCAATCGCATGTTACCTCCCCGGTCTCGGCGAAGTGACGGCCCAGCCCCGGCTCGGCTTCATCGGTGATGTCCAGCATCGCGGCCTCCATGACGAGTTCGGGGTCCGGGTCGGCCGGCACGATACGCGTCGAGCACGTCAGCTCGCCGTTGACCGTCAGGGCATCATCCAGGGGCGTCTTGCCTTCGGCTTCATGCACCACCTCGAGGTAGTAGGTGGGATCGAACACCTTGTAGTACAGCGTCTTCTCGCTCAGCGGCAGCGGCGTCTCCAGCGGCAGCATGAAGATGAACTCGACGCGCCCGCCGCGCTCCATCACGGTGTATTCGGTTACCTCCCCGACGGCCAGCTTTTCGCCATCCACCTGCAGCTCGGTGAAATAGTCGTGGGGCGCCAGGTTTTGGCGTATTTCGCCACCCAGCTTGTCCAGACCCGCCTCGAGGCCCCCCTCGCCTTCGGCCAGCCCCAGCTCCTCAAGGATGATCAGACTATAGAAGGGGTCCATGCGCCAAGCCTGATGCAGCCCCTCCAGGCGCCCCTGGTCGTCGAGCATCAAGCGCATGCGCATGTCGATCCAGCCATGGGGGTGTGCCTGAGCCAGAGCAGGCATCAGCAGCAGCACCGTCATCCAGATCGGCCAGAAGCGAGTATGGCTCGGCATTAAAGGGCGTAAATGCTTCATAGTCTTCGGGTATCTCGAAAGCAGGTGAAACAGGATGGCGCGACAGGCGACGATGCACCGAGACATCAGGGAGCCAGCCCGAGCCGGGTCTGCAGTGCCGCCAGCAGTCGGTCGAGCAGGTGAGGCGGCAGTGGACGCCCGCCCCGCGTGGCCGTCAGCGAGATGCGTGCCGTCTCGCCCTCGGGCGTGACCTCCGCCCGGACCCGATAACCGGGCCAGCGGGCCAGCGCCGCTTCCACTCGGCCAAGCTCGGCATCCGCATGGCGTATCACATAGCCCTCCTCCATCAGCAGGTCCACGGTTTCATGCAGCACGGCACCTGGCGTGGCCGCCAGGGAGAGTTCGCGGGGCTCGGGCGCCGGAGCAGTGGCCGCGCAGCCGGCCAGCAAGAGCGCCAGCAGCAGGGTGAAGAAACGGGACATCAGGCGCCTCCCCGGGAGTCGATCGCGGTCATGGCATTGCGTAACGAAAGGCAGAAGTCGGTATCGCTGGCACTGCGGGACTCGCGGATCTCGCCCTGCCAGTCGATGACCTGGATATCCCGCGTGACCCGCACCCAATCGCCGTCGGCCACCAGCGAGACGCGCTCCAGGCGCGTGGCATCGCGCGTAAAGCTGCCTGCCCCGCCGCCAAAGCCGATCATCACGCCGGTGGATAGACCGCCACTCCCGCCGCCCACGCCATAGCCGCCGAACACTCCGACACGCTCACGGTCGTAGAAGTCGCCGTAGCCAGGCACCGTACGGGTCCGCTCGGCATTGACCAGCCCCAGCGCCGTCTCGGTGTGCCGAATCACGAACCCCTCCTGCTCGAGCGCCGTGAGGGCCCGACGCAGCCACTCGTCCGACCCCAGGCCACCGCCTTCCCAACGGCACTCCGCTGCCGGTCGAGGTTCCGCCGTGGGCAGTGCCGTGGGGGCCGTCTGGCAGCCGGCCAGCACCAGCAGGCAAGGCATCCACCACCATGAACGCATTTTGGGCTTTCTCCCGGTCGATTTGGTCGCAGTCTACGCGGCACAGGATGCGATGCAATCACTTGTCGACAAGCCTATTCCTGCACGCCGATTCATCTGAGTCTCGCCATGACGCAGGGTTCCCGCAAGGTCATCGATGGTGCGGCAAAACTTCGCATACCCTTGAAAAGCGATGCGCTCGGCGACACATCATGAAGGAACGCTATGGAGGCGATGATCAGATTTTTCTTATCTCACCGCGCCGTGGGCCTTTAGACTGGCGCTAAATCCATGGCGATACCAAACGCCCCGGAACGGCAATTTTCCAATGGACCTGCCGTAGAATCACTCAGCACAAGGAGTACCGCGCATGAGCGACACCAATGCCATCGGCCTGCACGAGAGCAGCGCCAGCCAGCTTGCCGAAAAGCTCAACGCCCTGCTGGCCAACTATCAGATTTTCTACATGAATGTGCGTGGCTACCACTGGAACGTGAAGGGTCCCCAGTTCTTCGAGCTGCATACCAAGTTCGAGGAGTTCTACACCGACCTGTTGACCAAGGTGGATGAGGTGGCCGAGCGTATCCTGACCCTGGGGCATCAGCCAGCCCACGCCTACAGTGACTATGTGGCCATGGCGGTGATCGCCGAAGACAAGGACGTACACGATGGCGAAGCCTGCGTACGAGGCGTGCTCAAGGGTTATCAAACGCTGATTGAGCTGCAGCGCGAAATTCTTGCCCTGGCGTCCGATGCCGATGACGAAGGCACCGCTGCCCAGGCCGGTGACTATATTCGCGAGCAGGAAAAGACCGTCTGGATGCTCAACGCCTACCTGGGCTGACGGCCCCGGCCTGCTTGAGCTCGATACAGGTTCACCGCCTCTACGGCACCGCCCTACGGATGGTGCCGTTTTCCATGCCCGGTTCGTCCTGACGTCGGCGTCAGGCAACCCGGCTCTCGGCAATTTCCTCGATCAGCCCCCGCAGCAACGCCCAGAATTCCTCGACGGAGGCCAACTCCACCCGCTCGTCGGGTGAGTGAGCGCCGCGAATCAGCGGGCCGAAGGAGATCATGTCGAGGTGGGGATACTTGCCAGCCAGGATGCCGCACTCCAGTCCTGCATGGATCACTTTCACTGCCGGGTCGTTGCCCAACTGCCGTTGATGCAGCCGGCGGAAGCGCGCCAGCAGAGGACTGCTGGGGTCGGGCGTCCAGCCGGGATAGGCATTCTCGACTCGGGTGCGGGCGCCGATCAGATCGAACAGCCCGGCAAAGCGGTCGGCCATGTCGGCCGTAGCACTGTCGCGCAGAGAGCGCACCAGCGCGCAAAGATGGAAGCGCCCCTCATCGAGGCTGACCACGCCCAGGTTGTTGGAGGTCTCCACCACTCCGGGCATGTCCTGACTCATCCGCTCCACCCCACAGGGCGCCACATGCAGTGCCGCCACCAGCATGCGGCTGGCATGGGCGTTGAGCGCCTGGGACGGCGGCGTCATCAGCGCCTGCAGGGTCAGCGTCACCCCCTCGTCGACACCTGCCAGCTCGGCACGCAGCTCCTCTTGCAGCGCGGCGATCCGTTCACGGGCAGAATCCTCCTCGTCGGCCAGCAGCACCAGGGTGGCAAAGGCCTCGCGGGGGAGCGCATTGCGCAGCGTGCCGCCATGATAATCGACCAGTCGGGCATCGAAGGCTTCCAGCGCACGCAGGGCCCGCACCAGCAGCCGATTGGCGTTGCCACGGCCGCGGTGAATATCGATGCCGGAATGCCCCCCCACCAGCCCGGTGAGGGAGAGCCGCAGCACCACTTCATCGTCGGCGAGTTCGGCAGTCGGCAATTGGGCTTCCACCACGATATCGGCGCCACCGGCACAGCCGATGAAGACCTCCCCACGGTCCTCCGAATCGAGATTGAGCAGCAACCGGCCATCAAGCCACCCCTCCGCCAGATTCAGGGCCCCACCCATGGAGGACTCCTCCTCCAGGGTGAACAGCGCCTCGAGCGGGCCGTGCCGGAGGGCATCATCCTCAAGCACAGCCAGCGCTGCCGCCACGCCCAGCCCGTTGTCCGCTCCCAGCGTGGTATGGCGGGCGTGCAGCCAGCCTTCGTCAACATAGGTCTCGATGGGGTCCTGCGTGAAGTCATGGGGGTGGTCGGCGTTGGCCTGAGCCACCATGTCCAGGTGCCCCTGCAGGATAATGCCCGGTGCCGCCTCATGGCTCGGCGTGGCCGGCTTGCGAATGCGAAGATTGCCGAAGGCATCGCGATCATGGTCCAGGCCACGGGCGTCGGCCCAGGCCTCGAGAACGGCCACCAATGCGGCCTCGTGGCCGGAAGGTCTCGGTGTGTTGCACAAGGTACGGAAGTGCCGCCACAGTGGCTGCGGCGAAAGCTGCTCGAGATGTTCGTTCATCGTTGAGTCTTCATGTGGATAACCGCGCTACCTTACCGGGACGATCGCGCCGGGGAAAGTCCACTCAAACTCGCCATCCCCCCACTTCACTCTTCACCTAGCCCTGCGCGATTTGCCCCTCGATGAGCCGTGCCACGGCCTTGCGCAGCTGCTCCATGACGCCGCGCCGACCCGGCACCTTCAGGTTAGTCGCCATCCAGCGGATGTCACGGCCCTGGAAGGCCCAGGCCACCAGCCATACCAGCGCCGGATCGCGACACCCATCGATCGCCGCCTGACGCAGCAGGTTCTGCAGGGCCGGACGCGCCAGGGCCGGATCACGATAGCCGAAGGCCACATCGCCAATATCGCACCGATCCTTGGCTTCCAGAGCGGGCCGCGGCCCTTCGGCCAGAAGCGTGACGGCCACCGCTGGATCCAGTTGATTGAGCTCGAAGGCCAGCAATGCCGGCAGTAGATGCTGAAAGCCTGTCGTCAGCGCGCCGGCCAGGGCTTCGCCCTTTGCGCTGGTCGGCTTCACCACCATCAGCGCATGCTCACCAGTAGACGTCTCTCTGGACAGCCCCAGCCTGACGGCCCGAAAGCCCTGCGCCTGCCAGAAGGCGATCAGTCCCGGCTCGGCGCCGAAACTGGCGCCCAGCAGGTCTATCCCGTCCCGCCGGGCCTCAGCCAGAGCCGATTCCAGCAGCCATCTCCCTACCCCCTCGCGGCGGCGCCCAGGATGCACGGCGATGCGCTGCACGCGCCGAATGCGAGCCTCCAGGGCGTCTCGGGAGCCGGCATGGGCAGCCAGAGATTGGGCCAACAGGTGCCCCGGTGGGCGACGCTCGCCTCGTGCCACCCGCTCCGCCAGCGCCGAAGGAAAGCCACCTTCGTCTCCCTGAACCACCACTCCCAGGGCTTGCCCCGCAGCATCCAGCGTCGAGATCCGCAGCCCCGGCTCGTCCAGCAGGCGTTGCAGGTCGCCCGGGGTCGTGCGGTAGTGGGCCTGAACCAGCAGGCCGAATATCTCGCGCAGGGTTTCCTCCTCGGCGGCAAGCACCGAACGCTTCCAGCATGTCTCCTGCAATGGCGCCGATGGCGCAGAGCTGGGCGGCTCGGCATCGAGCAGCAGCAGATCGCTGACCAGCCGCTCCAACGGGTCACCCATTGCCCAACGTATCGGCGCCGCCAAGTGAAATTCATGCCAGTCGGGAGACAGGCGCTGTAGCCGCTCCCGGAAGCGCAGGGCAAAGCCACGACCAGAGCCCTCATAGCCATGGACGGTGGTGGCGAAGGCGATCCGGGGAAAGGCCTCGAGCCACTGGCACAGCAAACCCGCGGGAATCGCCGCCGCCTCGTCCACCAACAACCGGCTGCCACTGCCGCCCACCTCCCCCCGTTCAGCCATGGCGGATAGCTCATCCGGTGCGACAAATGTCACCCGCCCGCCTCTGGCGTCGAAGAAATCGCCACCTTGCCGCCGCCCCTCCGGACAGTGAAACGCCAGCCGTTCAAACAGGGCCGACACCGCCGAAGGCCGGGGCGCCGTGACCAGTATCTGGGGTTCTCCACTGGCCAGTAGACGAGCACAGGCAATGCCGAGGGCCGCTGTCTTTCCGCGCCCTCGGTCCGCCGTGAGTACCAGGGGCCGCCGACGCTTCTGCCGGACCAGCCGTGAAACCGCCCCGGCCTGATCGGCTGTGAGGCAATCCGGATCTTCGACCGGGGCGAGCCTTGCCGCCTTGACGCGGGGGCATGCAGGCACCTCTGGCGATGCGCCGGCACGCCAGTGAGCCACACTACCGTCTGCCTCCAGCCGGCGGCGTAGACGCGAGAGGTAGCGGCTGTACTGTTGGTTATCTGCCTGCGACCTTGCCCAGTCGACTGGCGTCAGCAGCAGCAGCAACCCACCGGCGCACAAAGTGCCGCTCAAGGCACCAAAGGCGTTAGGGTCGAAATCGCCCCCTGCCGTGACCGTATCGAACACGATCATGTCATGCTCGGCTCCCAGGTAGCTGCGCGCCTTCGATGGCGGCATCCACGGAGCGAGATCACACTCGGGCGGAGGATCGGCAGCCACCCAGCAGGGCGCACGCCAGGAGCCTTGCTGCCAGATCTCCGAGGCACGCTTGATGGCCTCGTCCGGGCTACCGCTGATCCAGACAAGCCCACGGTAGCCATTTCTCGCCATTTGGTCTGACCAATTGAGCAGCGGAGCGATCTCTGACTCTCTCAAAAGCCTCTCCCATAGAAGGCATTGCCTTTTTTGGCAACAGTAAAACGCTTAATCTCTTAGCAATTGGTCGAAATGCCTTTTGGGCGGCTATTCATGAGCCTGCTAACACATCGCCTTTGTTTCAAGATTTTAGCAGCACATTTCTTGCTTTTCCCCGCCATAGCCTGCAACTTTCTGTAACTCCACCCTATGCAGACGGCATTGTATCAACAACCAATATTGGTCTTACCAATTTTCCAACTTGAGCCAGACCAGCCCCCTCTATAATCTCATTCTCGGAATAGGCCTTTCCTACAACAATACCCGTCGCAACAAGTGGAGTCGCGTCTATGCAAGCCCATACTGGCCGCAGAATGCCTGTACGTTTCAAGCTGATCGGCACAACCGCAGCCGTGATGCTGGCAAGTGCCACCCTCGTGAGTACCGCCAATGCCCAGGAGCGGGTTCGCTGGCAGGTTCCCATCGCCTTCCCGTCGCACCTGGTCGGCCTGAGTACCCCGGTGGTACATCTCTCCGAAACCCTGGAAGCCATCTCCGACGGCAATATCAACCTGCGCTACTACGAGCCGGGCGAGCTGATTCCGCCCTTCGAGATCCTCGATGCCGTCTCCGAAGGCCGCTACCCGGCAGGCTACACCTGGATCGGCTACGATCAGGGCAGCATCCCGGTGCTGCCGCTGCTCTCGGGCCCTCCCTTCGGCATGGAGCCGCCCGCCTTCATGGCCTGGCACTACTTCGGCGACGGTGACGACCTGCTTCAGGAAGTCTATGAGCCCTATGGCGTCAAGGCACTGCTGTGCGGCGTCATCGGTCCCGAAGCCGCCGGCTGGTTCGCCGAGCCGCTCGAGGACCTGGACCAGATCGACGGCCTGCGCATCCGCTTCGCCGGTATCGGCGGTCGTGTGATGGAAAACCTGGGCGCCTCGGTCACCATGATTCCCGGTGGCGAGCTCTATCAGGCCATGGAGCGCGGCACCATCGACGCCATGGAGTTCTCCGCCCCGGCGGTCGACCGTATCCTGGGCATGCAGGAGATCGTCCAGAACTACATCATGCCCGGCTGGCACCAGACCTATACCACCTCCCATCTGCTGGTGAACCAGGAGACCTGGGATGGCCTGACTGACCTGAGCCGCGCCCAGATCGAGACCGGCTGTCGCTCGGCGACCCTGTTCGGCTTCTCCGAGAGCGAGTGGGAGAATCCCCAGGCGCTGGCGGAGTTCGAGGCCGAGGGCGTCAACGCTCAGACCCTGTCGCCGGAGATCCTCGCCGAGCTCGAGGCGGTCACCATGCAGGTACTCGATGAGATGTCCAGCGAGGACGAGCTGTTCGCCCGCGTCCTGGAGAGCCAGCGCGAGTGGATGAGCGTTCACGGTAACTGGCACTCGAAAGGGTACCTGCCGCGCTCCTACTACGCGCCCCAGTCCGACTGATCCAACACGGCTGAGCATCAGGGGGCCGCAAGGCCCTCTGATGCGTATTGCACTGCTTCCGGTTACATGAGGCCGCTCATCGATGTCCACACCCCATGCCGATCACGAGTCGGTCAACTCGCCTCACCCACAGCCCCAGGCTCTGCCCACCAACCGGCTGAGCCATACGCTCGACACCGCCATCGCG
>NZ_JAHXBV010000046.1:0-100858 GCF_019915905.1 Halomonas sp. ANAO-440
TGCACGGTTCGGAGGGCGGGGAGGCTAAGCCTTCCCGACCCCTATCAGCGAGCCTCTCCACCAATGGTGCCACGCCGCTGTTGGAGGAAGCTTCAGCTCCGGTCCGACGTATCGGCGACTGGAGGCCGAAGGACTCCTGGCGGTGTTGCTGGTGTCTGACGATAACCACTGACGTTGCCGCCTCCGCCAGGCACCTGACGAGTCTTATGCGTCATCAGGATATGCTAAGCTGAGCGCTCATTTTTCGAGCGGCAGTACCCTTTCCATGGACGACGTCACGGCGATTCTCGATCAGTTGAACCCGGCTCAGCACGAGGCGGTCAGCGCTCCCCAGGGCAACATGCTGGTGCTGGCCGGGGCGGGTTCCGGCAAGACCCGCGTGCTGGTGCATCGCATCGCCTGGCTGATGCAGGTCGAGGGCCTGTCGCCCTACGCCGTGCTCGCCGTGACCTTCACCAACAAGGCCGCGCGGGAGATGCGCACCCGCCTCGAGGCGCTGCTGGGACTGTCGCTGCGCAACGTCTGGGTCGGCACCTTCCACTCCATCGCCCATCGCCTGCTGCGTACCCACTGGCAGGACGCCCGCCTGCCCCAGCACTTCCAGATCATCGACAGCGACGACCAGCTTCGCCTGGTCAAGCGCCTGCTCAAGGAGAATCACGTCGATGACGAGCGCTATCCGCCGCGCCAGGTGCAGTCATTCATTTCCGGCTGCAAGGAAGAGGGACTGCGGCCGCATCAGGTGGATGCTCATGGCGATGCCTACCTGGCACAGATGGTGGATCTCTATGAGCGCTACCAGCTGACCTGCGAGCGGGGCGGGCTGGTCGACTTCGGCGAACTGCTGCTGCGCAGCCTGGAGCTGCTGCGCGACAATCCGGCGCTGCTGGCCCATTACCAGGAGCGCTTCGGCCACGTGCTGGTCGACGAGTTCCAGGACACCAATACCCTGCAGTACGCCTGGCTCAAGCTGCTCTCCGGCATGAAGACACCGATGACGGTGGTCGGCGACGACGACCAGTCGATCTACGGCTGGCGCGGCGCCCGGGTGGAGAATATCCGCCGCTTCGAGCAGGAGTTTCGCGATACTCGCACCGTTCGGCTGGAGCAGAACTACCGCTCCACCAGCGCCATTCTCGAAGCCGCCAACGCCTTGATCAGCCACAACGCCGATCGCATGGGCAAGGAGCTGTGGACGGCTGGCAGCCGCGGTGAGCCGATCTCGCTCTATGCCGGCTTCAACGACCTGGATGAGGCGCGCTTCATCGTCGATACCATCAAGGAAAAGGTCGACGAGGGGTACAATCGCCGCGAGATCGCCATTCTCTACCGCTCCAACGCCCAGTCGCGGGTGCTGGAAGAGACCCTGATCCGCCAGGGGATGCCCTATCGCATCTACGGCGGCCATCGCTTCTACGAGCGTCTCGAGATCCGCAATGCCCTGGCCTACCTGCGCCTGCTGCTCAATCGCGACGATGACGCCTCGCTGGAGCGCATCATCAACGTGCCGGCCCGGGGCATCGGCACCCGCACCGTGGAGATCCTGCGCGAACGAGCCCGCCATGCCGACGTCACGCTGTGGCAGGCCCTGCACGACGGGCTTGCCGACGCGTCGCTCAAGGGGCGCGCCGGCAACGCCATCCAGGCGTTCGCCGACCTCATCGAGCGGCTGGACAACGAGACCGCCGGCATGGCGCTGCACGAGATCATCGCCCATGTGATCGAGCATTCGGGCCTGGTCGAGCACCACCGCAGCGAGAAAGGCGAGAAGGGACAGGCGCGGGTCGAGAACCTCGAGGAACTGATCAACGCCGCCCGCGCCTTCACCCAGGGCGAGGCACTCGAGCCGCCGGAGACGGGAGAGGGCGGCGTGGCACTGGAGGCCTTCCTTTCCGAGGCGGCGCTCAATTCTGGCGAGCACGAGGCCGACGAGTTCGAGGACTGCGTGCAGTTGATGACGCTGCACTCCGCCAAGGGGCTGGAGTTCCCTGTGGTGTTCATTGCCGGGGTCGAGGAGGGATTGTTTCCTCACAAGATGTCGCTGGAGGAGCCAGGGCGTCTCGAGGAGGAGCGCCGGCTCTGCTATGTGGGCCTGACCCGGGCCATGCGCAAGCTCTACCTGACCTATGCCGAGATCCGGCGCATGCACGGCAAGGAGACCTTCCAGCGGGCCTCGCGCTTCCTGCGCGAGATTCCCGACGAGTATATGGAAGAGGTACGGCTGCGGGGACAGATCTCCCGGCCGGTGACGGCCATGCGCCCTGCGGTCGGGCTCTCCCGCCAGACCTCGGTCAACGGCGGCGGCGATCTCCCCAGCCTGAGCCTGGGGCAGCGGGTGCTGCATCCGGTGTTCGGCGAAGGGGTGATCCTCAACGCCGAGGGCGAGGGAGAGCGAGCGCGGGTCCAGGTCAGCTTCGAAGGCGAGGGTGACAAGTGGTTGGTGTTGGGGTTTGCCAAGCTCACCCCGCTATAAGGAAACGCCGCGTTGCGGCTGCGCTCCCCTGGTACGTTGACGTCTACGTCAAAAGGCGTGCTTGCTGCCTATTTTTTCCTTACGCATACTCTCAGGCGGACACATCGCGCTGCACAAGACGCGAATCAGAATAATCACCCTTGGAGTCACGAACGCCATGCAACGCCGTAAATTCCTCAAGACCGTCGGCCTCGGGGCCGCCGGCGCCGCCGCTGCTCCTTTCGTTTCCACGGCCAGCGCGCAGGAAACCATCACCTGGGACATGGTTACCTCCTGGCCGACCAATTTCCCCGCTCTGGGCACCGGTGCCAATGACTTTGCCGAGCGTATCGAGAAGCTCTCCAATGGCCGCATGCGTGTTCGCGTTCATGGCGCGGGAGAGCTGGTTCCGGCAATGGAAGTCTTCGATGCGGTCGCCGCCGGTACCGCTGAAATGGGTCACTCCGCCGCCTACTACTGGCGGGGCAAGGTCGCCGCGTCGCAGTTTTTCACGGCGGTTCCCTTCGGCATGAACACCACCGAAACCAACGCCTGGCTCTATCATGGCGGCGGTCAGGAGCTGTGGGACGAGATCTACGCCAAGCACAACCTCAAGCCCTTCGCGGTGGGCAATACCGGCGCGCAGATGGCGGGCTGGTTCAAGAAGGAGATCAACTCACTGGCCGATATGCAGGGCATCCGTCTGCGCCTGCCCGGCCTGGCCGGCGAGGCCATGAACGGCATCGGCGTCACCACCGTCAATATGGCGGGTGGCGAGATCTTCACCTCCATGCAGACCGGCGTGCTCGATGCTGCCGACTGGGTGGGTCCCTACAACGACATGGCTTTCGGTCTGCATCAGGTTGCTGATTACTACTACACCTCGGTGTGGAACGAGCCCACGGCCGTGCTGGAAGGTACCGTTAACCTGGATGCCTGGAATGCGCTGCCGGACGATCTCAAGGATGTGGTGCGCGAAGCCGCCAAGGCGTCGAACATCGGTATGATCAGCGAGTTCGCCTACCGTAACGCCCAGGCGCTGGATACCTTGGTGGACGAACACGGTGTCCAACTGCGCACCTTCCCCGAGGATGTCATGGAGGCCCTCTACGAGTCCTCGCAGCAGGTCATCCAGAATCAGATCGACAGCGATCCGGATTCTGCGAAGGTCTACGAGTCTTACCAGGCCTTCCAGACGCTGGTGCGACCATTCAGTGATATCGGTGAGTATGCCTATCTGAAGGGACGCGATGCTGTCGGTGCGTGAGCGAGGCAAGACGTTATGACAAGAAGGGCGCCCAGGTGGCGCCCTTCTTGTGCCTGAAGGCAAGAAAAGGCTTCAGCCTTGCTGATGGACGCTGCGGATCCGCCCCTTGTCGTCGAGTGCCACCATCACGAAGCGCGCCTCGGTGACCTTGTGGAGCTCGTCCCCATCGCGCTCGTGGGGTTGGCGGATCCACACTTCCACGTCGATCTTGACGGAGCTATGGCCAATCTCGCGGACGGCAGTGAAGATATTGACGGTTGACCCAACCCGTACCGGGCAGAGGAAATCCATGGTTTCGATGGCCACGGTGGCAGTGCGGCCATGTGCCTCTCGGCCGGCTGCCAACTCGGCGGCCTGGTCCATGTGGCTGACCAGCCAGCCGCCGGGAATATCGCCATACAGATTGGTGTCCTGGCGAGAGGCCATTAGCTTGAGCGTCAGCTGTCCCTGGGGGGCGGGCACATCGTCGAGGTCGGTCATGGGTAGTCTGCTCGGCTTGTTGTTGTCAGTGGTCGGTACAGGTCGCAAAAGCGTTGAACAATATTGCGCTGCAGCGCATCTGTGCGCCATCTTATACGGCAAAGTCCCTATTGCTCCAGCCTTGCGACAACCTGTCACCCTAGGGCGGCATGCCACTACTACTCTCTTGTCTTGAGGAAAAACGGATGCTGGATGCCCTCACGGCTCTGGTACGCGGTACTCGTCTTGCCTACTCACCGGGCATGCGTCGTTACGTCTTTGTGCCTATTGGCATCAATCTGGTGGTCTACAGCCTGATGCTTTACTACGTGGTCGCCCATTTCGGAGGTTGGCTAGACGGCTGGATGGCCATGGTCCCAAGCTGGCTGGAGTGGCTCTCCTGGCTGATCTGGCCACTGTTCGTGCTCAGTCTGGTGTTGATCGTCTTTTTCACCTTTACGCTGGTGACTCACCTGATAGCTGCCCCCTTCTATGGCTTCCTGGCCGCCAGGGTGGAAGTGGTGGCCACCGGGCGGCCGCCGCTGGACGACCGGGGGTTGGCCAGGACGGCGGTGGATGCGTTGGGGCGCGAACTGGTCAAGCTCGGCTATATCCTCCCCAGGATGGCGTTGCTGTTCGTGGTGAGCTGGATTCCCGCCATCAACCTGATCGCTCCACTGCTCTGGCTCCTGTTTTCCGCCTGGATCATGGCCATCACCTATCTCGACTATCCTATGGACAACAACAAGGTCAGTTTCGCCGACATGCGGCGTCGTCTGTCGTCGCGTCGCTGGCCGACGCTGAGCTACGGGGCCTGGGTTACGCTGATCACCTGGATCCCGCTGGCCAATCTCTTCCTGCTTCCCGGCGCCGTGGCCGGTGCGGTACTGATGTGGGACAGCCACTATCGGGGGCTGCCAACCTCCTGAGCCGGGCAGGCAGCGTCAGGGAACTGCTACCCTCATGGGTGTCTGAGTGTATTCGCAAGCAGCACAAGGATTTCCAATTATGCGTTCTCTGTTTTTGCTGATGCTGGCTACCGCCCTGTCGATGTCCGCCCCGGCCATGGCACAGGAGTATCGGCTGAACGACCTGTTGATAACCCATCCCTTTGCGACCCCGTCTCCACCCAGCGTTGATCACGCTGCCGTCTACGTGGATATCTCCATCGCCAGCGAGGACCCAGATGTATTGGTGGAAGCGAGCACGCCCGTCAGCGCTACCGTCGAGCTTCATGACATGGCCATGGACGGTAGTACCATGCGGATGTTTCCGGTACCGCAGATCGAAGTGCCTGCCAGCACCTTGCTGACCATGCGCCCGGGCGGCGGATACCACCTGATGCTGCTGGACCTTGTCGCGCCGCTGCGCGAGGGGGACAGCTTCCCCATGACCCTGACATTTGCCGAGCGTGGGGAGATCGACATCCATGTGCGGGTCCAGAGCGCAGGCGATGGCCGTGCCGATGCAGGGGAGCTACTGCATCGGCACCGCCATTGATGCCCCAGCGAGTGCCTGGCAAGTGGCGCCAGGCCGCTCGCTCTTGCTACAGCCGCCGCTCTACGTCGATGGCGGTTGCCTGCACGGTCTGGCTGACCGGTGAGAGAGCCATGCTGGCTACGTAGTAGATCACGGCACCAAGAATCGAACCGGTAAACCAGCCATAGTCGTAGAACCAGAACATGGTGCCGGTGGTCAGCGATAGCAGGGTCAGCGAGACGGGTATGCCGAAGGCGATAAAGCCGGCAATGTTGATGGCGGGATAGGCCTTCCCGTCCTGATAGAGGCTCGGCACGTCGAGTCGTTGGCGCTTGATCAGGAAGTAGTCAACCGCCATGACGCCGGCGATTGGCCCCAGCAAGCTGGAGTATCCCAGCAGCCAGTTGGAGTACATGCTCTCGAGGGACACACCGGAGGTGAGGATCCCCGCCTTCTGCATCAAGTCGTAGCCCATCAGCGCCACCCCGAATGCCCCGGTGATCAGAACGCCGCGGGTGTGGTCGATGTAGCGTGGCGCGACGTTCTGGAAATCATTGGTTGGCGAGACGATATTGGCCGCCGTATTGGTCGAGATGGTGGCGATGATGATCATTACCATGGCGAGGCTGACCCAGAATGGATTGTTGATCATACCGATCAGGCTGACCGGGTCGGCGACGGTCTGGCCGACCAGCGATTCCGAGGCTGCTGTCATGACCACACCGAGGGCAGCGAAGAAGAACATGGTCAACGGCAGGCCCAGCACCTGGCCGACGATCTGGTCCTTCTGGCTCTTGGCGAAGCGACTGAAATCGGGAATGTTGAGCGACAGGGTAGCCCAGAAGCCGACCATGGCCGTCAGGCCGGCGAAGAAATAACCATAGACCGGCGCCCCTTCGGGGCGAGATGGCGGCTGCAGCAAGAGCTCGGTCATCGACATGTGTGGCCAGGCCCAGAACATCAATCCGATTCCGACCGCCAGCAGCAGCGGGGCTGCCAGTGTCTCCAGCCACTTGATCGATTCGGCGCCGCGGATCACCACATAGAGGTTCATGGCGCCGAAGATGAAGAAGCCTATGACTTCGCCGATCCCTCCCAGCGCCTGCCAGGGGGGAAAGATCGTCGACAGCAACAGGTGGATGGCAAGGCCCCCGAACATCGTCTGCACGCCGAACCAGCCGCAGCCGACCAGCGCCCGGATCAGGCAGGGTACGTTGGATCCGAGAATCCCGAACGATGAGCGCAGTACCACGGGAAAGGGAATGCCGAACTTGGTGCCGGGAAATGCATTGAGGGTCAGGGGAATCAACACGATGACATTCGCCAGCAGGATCGCAAGCAGCGCTTCACCGACGCTGAGCCCGAAATAGGCGGTCAAGACGCCGCCAAGGGTATAGGTCGGCACGCAGATCGACATACCCACCCACAGGGCGGCAATGTTCCATTTCGACCAGGTGCGCTCGTGCGCCTTGGTGGGTGCAATATCCGCATTGAAACGTGGACTGTCACGAACATCATCGCCTTCCTCGAGTTCGATCAAGCCCTGTTTGTCCAGCATCCTTGATGACTTGGTGGTCATTGTTGTTCTCCACGTCACTAGATGGGTTCATGAACTGCCCGATAGTCCTACCGAGCAGTAAGCAATAAGCGTGCCCAAGTTATGCCCTTTCCCTTGAATCGCCCTCCCGAGAGCGACCTTTCTCCCCTGTGGATGTACTTTTTCAAGGTCATCACCCACTCGATAATCTGAAAAGATGACGAAATCGACAGGATTTTATGAGGCCGGGAGAAGCCAGGAAGAACGACGTCGTTTTCACGCTTCATGTCAGGCTAGTCAAGTTTCAAAATGGTTCAAGATTTGTTAACGAGCTAATAAAATTAGTGCGGAATATATATTAAGATATTGTTTTTATTGATTTAAAAAGAATTCATAAAGGCACCTTTCCGGAGCAAGATTTCACCAAAATGGAGTTCCAGGACGAGGAGATTTCTTATTTTCCTTTTAAAACAATAGGTTGTTTCAAGCTTTCGTGGACGAAGAAAAAGATCTTGAAGGAGCCGCCATCACCGACTAGTTTTGAAAAAGCTGACTGAAGTGACAGCTTTATTGTTTTCTGAATTTTACCTTGGCTCTTGCCGACGTCGTGTCCAGTCGCATGAGCCCGACAACAAACACAACCTTGGGTAAGCGATCATGCAGAAAATGAAAATCGGCCTGATACAGATGGGCCTGAAGGCGAGTACCGACCTGGAACCCGCGGCGATTCGCGATGCTATGAACGAGGCACACCTGCCGCTGATCCAGCAGGCGGCGGATGCCGGCGTGCAGGTCCTGTGCTTCCAGGAAGTCTTCAATCAGCCCTATTTCTGTCCCAGCCAGGATCCCAAGTGGTATGCCGCCGCGGAACGGGTGCCCGAGGGGCCGACCTGCCAACTGATGCAGAAGCTGGCCGCCAAGCACAGCATGGTGATGGTCGTGTCGATCTTTGAAGAGACCGAGACCGGGGTCTACTACAACACCGCGGCGGTGTTCGATGCCGACGGCAGCTATCTCGGCAAGTATCACAAGACGCATATCCCGCAGGTCGCCGGCTTCTGGGAGAAGTTCTTCTTCAAGCCCGGCAAGTCCGAGTGGCCGGTCTTCGATACCGCCTACGGCAAGATCGGCGTCTACATCTGTTACGACCGCCACTTTCCCGAAGGGTGGCGTGCGCTCGCCTTGAATGGCGCCGAGGTGATCTTCAACCCCTCCGCCACCGTAGCCGGCCTCTCCCAGTATCTGTGGGAACTCGAACAACCCGCTTCCGCCGCGGCCAACGGCTGCTTCATCGCCGCCATCAACCGGGTCGGTACCGAAGCGCCATGGAACATCGGCGAATTCTACGGTTCGAGCTACATCGTCAACCCCCGCGGCCAGATCGAGGCCCAGGCCAGCGACAGGGAGGATGAGCTGCTCATCCATGAGATCGACCTGGATATGGTGCGCGAGGTGCGCAACAACTGGCAGTTCTTCCGCGACCGCCGCCCGGATGCTTACGCCCGACTGACCGACGGCGAATGATCCCGACACCAGGAGACGCACCATGAGCCTATTGATTCGCGGTGGCACCGTGGTCACCGACAGCGACACCTATCGCGCCGACATCCTCTGTAAAGACGGCAAGATTCAAGCCATCGGCAACCGTCTCGATGCGCCGCCGGGCGGCGATGTCATCGACGCCGAGGGCATGTACGTCATGCCAGGCGGCATCGATCCTCACACCCATATGCAGCTGCCCTTCATGGGCACCGTGGCCAGCGAGGATTTCTATACCGGCACGGCGGCGGCGCTGGCGGGCGGCACCACCTCGATCATCGATTTCGTGATTCCGAGCCCCGGGCAGTCGTTGATGGAGGCCTTTGATATCTGGCGCGGCTGGGCGGAAAAAGCCGCCTGCGATTATGCCTTCCACGTTGCCATCACCTGGTGGGACGACAGTGTCAGGGAGGAGATGGGAGCCCTGGTGCGTGAGCATGGAGTGAACAGCTTCAAGCACTTCATGGCCTACAAGGGAGCCATCATGGCCACCGATGACATCCTGGTGCAGAGCTTCTCGCGCTGCCTGGAACTCGGCGCAGTGCCCACGGTGCATGCGGAGAACGGCGAGCTGGTCTACCACATGCAGCAGAAGCTGCTGGCCGAGGGCATGACCGGGCCGGAGGCCCACCCCCTGTCGCGCCCGCCCCAGGTAGAGGGAGAAGCCGCCAGCCGGGCGATCCGCATCGCCAGCACCCTCGGGGCGCCGATCTATCTGGTGCACGTCTCCACCAAGGACGCCGTCGACGAGATCGCCTATGCCCGCCAGCAGGGTCATCCGGTCTATGGCGAGTGCCTGGCCGGCCATCTGGTGCTCGACGACAGCGTCTATCAGGATACCGACTGGGGGCGAGCCGCCGCCCATGTGATGAGCCCGCCATTCCGGCCCAAGGGCCACCAGGAGGCGCTTTGGCAAGGCCTGCAGTCCGGTAACCTTCAGACCACCGCCACCGACCACTGCTGCTTCTGTGCCGAGCAGAAGGCTGCCGGCAGGGAAGACTTTACCAAGATTCCCAATGGCACCGCCGGGGTCGAGGACCGCATGGCGGTGCTATGGGAGGAGGGGGTCAACAGCGGCAAGCTGTCGAAGCAGGAATTCGTCGCCCTGACCTCCACCAACACCGCCAGGATCTTCAATCTATATCCGCGCAAGGGCGCGGTGCAGGTGGGCTCCGATGCCGACCTGGTGGTGTGGGACCCCAATGGCACCCGCACCATCTCTGCCACGACCCACCATCAGAACGTCGACTTCAACATCTTCGAGGGCAAGACGGTGCGGGGCATCCCCCGGCATACCGTGAGCCAGGGTAAATGGGTGTGGTGCGATGGCGAGCTGCGTGCCGAACGAGGCGTCGGACGCTACCTGGAACGCCCGGCCTACCCTGGCGTGTTCGAGCTGCTCGAGCGTCGGGCAGAGCTCAATGCACCCAAGCCCGTGCAGCGGGTCTGATCCCGCAAGGTGCGGCCACACACCGTCCGCAATAGCGAGGCGGTGATGACAACAAGATGCGAAACCACCATGAGAGGCCACGACCGTGACCCACTATCTCGATCATCTACCCCGCGTGGGGGATAACCCCGGGGCGACGCCACAGGGGCTTGCCGACAACTTCAGTGACCTGCATCCTCCGCTCACCGAGCGGCAGGCAATCATCGAAAGCCAGCGCTGCCTCTACTGCTACGATGCGCCCTGCATCGAGGCCTGCCCGTCGGATATCGACATCCCGCGCTTCATTCGCCAGATCAGCGAGGACAATATCAACGGCGCCGCGCACACCATCCTCGAGCAGAACATCCTGGGCGGAAGCTGCGCCCGGGTCTGTCCGACCGAGATCCTCTGCGAGCAGAGCTGCGTGCGTAACCACGATGCCGAGTGCCAGCCGGTGCTGATCGGCCTGCTCCAGCGCCATGCCACCGACAACATGCAGTTCGAGCAACACCCCTTCCAGCGCGCGGCGGATAGCGGGCGTCGTGTGGCGGTGGTGGGGGCTGGTCCGGCGGGGCTGGCCTGCGCTCACCGCCTGGCGATGTTCGGCCACCGGGTGAGTCTCTTCGAAGCCGAGGCCAAGCCTGGTGGGCTCAACGAGTTCGGCATCGCCCGCTACAAGATGACCGATGATTTCGCCCGCAGGGAGGTGGCGTTCCTGCTCGAGATCGGCGGCATCGAGATTCGCTATGGCCAGCGGCTTGGCGACAACCTCAGTCTCGAGCAGCTGCGTGACGAGTACGACAGCGTTTTCCTGGGGCTGGGCCTGGGCGCCAGTCGAAGGCTGGGGCTGACCGGTGAGGACGCCCCGGGCCTCATGCCTGCCGTGGACTACATCAAGGAGCTACGCCAGGCAGAGGACCTCGTCGACCTGCCGCTGGCCCGGCGCTGCGTGGTGATCGGTGCCGGCAACACTGCCATCGACATGGCGACGCAGATGGCCCGGCTGGGTGCCGAGGAGGTGACCCTGGTCTATCGCCGGGGCGTCGAGTCCATGTCGGCCACCGGCCATGAGCAGGAGATCGCCAGGGCCAACGGGGTGCGCATGATGACCTGGGCCAGGCCCCTGGAGGTATTGCTCGATGGGGAAGACCGGGTGGCCGGCATGCGCTTCGAGAAGACGCGGGAGGACGGTGGTCGGCTGGTCGGTACCGGCGAAACCCTCGATATCGCCGCAGACGGTGTCTTCAAGGCCATTGGCCAGGGATTCGACGCGGCCAGTCTGACCGACCCGTTGGCGGCACAGCTCGCCCGGGATGGCGAACGCATTCAGGTCGACGGCAACTTCCAGACCTCGCTTCCCCGGGTCTATGCCGGCGGCGACTGCGTCGCACCGGGCCAGGACCTCACGGTACAGGCCGTACAGCACGGCAAGCTTGCCGCCCACGCGATCCACCAGGCCCTGATGGCCAAGCAGGAGGCCGCATGACGACTTTCTCCAACGGGTTCAACGGTATCGACCTCAGCGTCGACTTCGCCGGCATCAAGGCGCCCAATCCCTTCTGGCTGGCTTCGGCACCGCCTACCGACAAGGCCTACAACGTGGTACGTGCCTACGAGGCGGGCTGGGGAGGTGTGGTCTGGAAGACCCTCGGCGAGGACCCGGCGGCGGTCAATGTCTCGTCGCGCTACTCGGCGCACTTCGGCAAGAATCGCGAGGTGCTGGGCTTTAACAACATCGAGCTGATCACCGACCGCTCCCTCGAGATCAACCTGCGCGAGATCGCCGCGGTCAAGAAGGCATGGCCGGACCGGGCGCTGGTCGTGTCGATCATGGTGCCCTGCGAGGAAGCGGCCTGGAAACACATCCTGCCGCTGGTGGAAGCCACCGGCGCCGACGGCATCGAGCTCAACCTGGGATGTCCCCACGGCATGCCGGAGCGCGGCATGGGCGCCGCGGTGGGCCAGAACCCGGACCTGATCGAGAAGGTCACCCGCTGGTGCAAGCAGTATTACCCCAAGCCGGTGATCGTGAAGCTCACCCCCAACATCACCGACATTCGGGCCCCCGCCCAGGCTGCCCTGCGCGGCGGGGCCGATGCCGTGTCGCTGATCAATACTATCAACTCGATCACCAGCCTCGATCTCGATGCCATGGTGGCCAGGCCCACCGTAGGCAGCCAGAGCACCCACGGCGGCTATTGCGGCAGCGCGGTCAAGCCCATCGCCATGAACATGGTCGCCGAGATTGCTCGCGACGCCGCCACCCGAGATCTACCCATTTCCGGGATCGGTGGCATTTCCAACTGGCGGGATGCCGCGGAGTTCATCGCCCTGGGCGCCGGCAGCGTGCAGGTATGCACCGCCGCCATGCTGCACGGTTTTCGTATCGTCGAGGAGATGAAGGACGGCCTGTCACGCTGGATGGCGGAGAAGGATTACCGCACGATTGCCGACTTCACCGGCAAGGCCATTCCCAACACCACCGACTGGAAGCACCTGGACATGAACTTCCAGACCATTGCCCATATCGACCAGGACAAGTGCATCGAGTGCGGGCGGTGCTATATCGCCTGCGAGGACACCTCGCACCAGTCGATCGCCAAGCTGGTCGATGCCAGTGGCGCCCGGCGCTACGAGGTGATCGAGGAGGAGTGCGTGGGTTGCAACCTGTGCCAGATCACCTGCCCGGTACAGGACTGCATCACCATGGTGCCCCAGGAGACCGGCAAGCCCTACATGAGCTGGAACGAGGATCCGCGCAACCCTTACCGGGTGGCGAGCTGAGCCGGCGGCCTGGCATTGTTCACGGTGTCAGGCCGATTCCCCGCAGGATGACCGAGGTCACCGACTGCACCGCCTTCTCGAACTGGATATCGTCCAGCGGGCGGTCGTCGTTCAGCAGGGCGATCTGATAGTCGAAGTCGGCGTAGTGCTGCGTCGAGGCCCAGATCATGTACAGCAGATGCGAAGGCTCCACCGGCAGGATCCGTTCGGCCTCGATCCATTCACGGATCTTGGCCTCCTTGAGCTTGGCCCACTCGTAGAGATTATCGCGAAGGTCTGTCTGGAGAATGGGGGCGCCCTGCATGACCTCCGCCGCCCATACCTTGGAACCATGGGCCCGGTTGCGTGAATGCTGCATCTTGGCGCGGATATAGGTGGAGAGCACGATGCGCGGGTCGTCATAGAGCTCGAAACAGAGCGCATCCTGCTTCCACACCTCCAGCAGCTCCAGCAGCACGGCACGGTAGAGTGCTTCCTTGGTGGAAAAGTAGTAATGGACGTTGGACTTGGGGAGGTCGGCCAGCTTGGCGATATCGCCCATGGAGGCGCCAGCGTAACCTTTTTCGGCGAAGATGCACTCGGCGGCAAGCAAGATCTTTTCCCTGTTCTGGCGTCTAATATCATCCTGTTTTCTTGCCATCTATGGGAGCACCTTGCAGCCGTCCTGGATAACCGGTCAATCGATCCGTAATCCTAAGCATACACAAGGAGGCACCACAGCAATAGCGGTGGTGCCTTGGTTCAGTAGTGCATCGGCTCAAGCGACCGGGGGGATTCAGCTGCCGCTGGAGGGGAAGGAGAACTCCGCCGAACTGGCCTCGAAGTTCGAGGGCCAACGCTGTGAAACGGCCTTGCGCCGGGTATAGAAGCGCACCGAGTCAGGGCCATAGGCGTGGAGGTCGCCGAATAGCGAACGCTTCCAGCCGCCGAAGCTGTGGTAGGCGACCGGTACCGGCAGCGGCACGTTGATGCCGACCATGCCGACCTCGATGCCATCGGCAAAGCGTCGTGCGGCTTCGCCATCCCGGGTGAACAGGCACGTGCCGTTGCCGTATTCGTGGGCATTGATCAACGCCATGGCCTCATCGAGGCTGGCGACGCGAACCACGCAGAGCACCGGGCCGAAGATCTCTTCCCGGTAGATACGCATCTCAGGGGTCACCCGGTCGAACAGGCAGCCACCGACGAAGTAGCCATCCTCGTGCCCCGCCACCTTGATACCGCGTCCATCGGCAACGAGCTGGGCGCCCGAGGCGACGCCGTCCTCGATATAGCCGAGTACCTTGTCGCGATGCTCGGCGGTGACCAGGGGGCCCATGTCGAGGCCGCGCTCGGTGCCGGCACCGACCTTCAGTCCGGCGATCTTGGGCAGCAGTGTCTCCACCAGGCGGTCGGCCGTCTCGTCACCCACGCAGACCGCCACGGAGATCGCCATGCAACGCTCACCGCAGCTGCCGTAGGCGGCCCCCATCAGGGTATTGGCGGCGTTCTCCAGATCGGCATCCGGCAGGACCACGGCGTGGTTCTTCGCGCCACCCAGGGCCTGGACGCGCTTGCCGTTGGCGCTGCCGCGGGTATAGATCGCCTCGGCCACGGGAGTGGAGCCGACGAAGGAGATCGCCTTGACGTCGGGAGCGTCCAGCAGCGCTTCGACGGTCTCGCGGCCTCCGTGCACCACGTTGATCACCCCGTTGGGCAGGCCGGCCTCGTGCAGCAGCTCGGCCACGGCGAGTGTTGACGTGGGATCCTTCTCCGAGGGCTTGAGGATGAAGGCATTGCCGCAGGCGATGGCCATGGGATACATCCACAGCGGGACCATGGCGGGGAAGTTGAACGGCGTGATGCCGGCGACGATCCCGAGCGGCTGGAAGTTGGACCAGGCATCGATGCCGGGGCCGGCATTGTGGGAGTACTCGCCCTTGAGCAGTTCCGGCACGCCACAGGCGTACTCGACGTTCTCGATGCCGCGCTTGAGCTCACCCATGGCGTCTTCCAGGGTCTTGCCGTGCTCTTCGCTGATCAGCTGTACCAGGCGGTCGGCGTGGGTCTCGAGCAACTGCTTGAATCGGTACATCACCTGGGCGCGCTTGGCCGGCGGGGTGTCGCGCCAGGCGGGAAAGGCCTCCCGTGCCGCGGCGATGGCCTGCTCGACCGTGGCCTTGTCACCGTTCGCCACCTGGCGAACGGTTTCGCCGGTGGAGGGATTGGTCACCGGCAGAGTGTTGGGGCTGTGGCACTTTTCACCGTTGATCAGGTGGGAAACGAGGTCCATCGGGCGCTCCTTGTGGCTAGGCTTCAAGTCAGGGAATCGAGGGTCGTGGCCACGGCGTCGAAGAGCCGCTCGAGCTCCGCTTCCGTGGAGCCGAATGGCGGGCCGAACTGCAGGGTGTCGCCGCCGTAGCGCACATAGAACCCCGCTTGCCAGAGCGCCAGGTGGGCGTCGCGAGGCCGCACGGTGGGATCACCGTCACGGGGGGCCAGCTGAATCGCACCGGCCAGCCCGTGGTTGCGGATATCCACCACGTGGGGCCGACCCTTGAGGGCGTGGAGCTTCTCCTCGAATACCGGGGCAATGGTGCGAACCTGGCCGGGGAAGTCCTCCCGTTCGAGCAGGTCGAGGGAGGCCAGGGCGGCGGCACAGGCCACCGGGTGGGCGCTGTAGGTGTAGCCGTGGGGAAATTCGATGGCGTGCTCGGGCCCGCCGGCGTGCATGAAGGTATCGAAGATCTCGCCGGAGGCGATAACCGCGCCCATGGGCACCGCACCGTTGGTGAGCTGCTTGGCGATATTCATCATGTCCGGCGTCACGCCGAAGGCCTCGGCACCGGTGGTCGCACCGCTGCGTCCGAAGGCGGTGATCACCTCGTCGAAGATCAGCAGGATGTCGTGGGCGCTGCAGATCTCGCGCAGCCGTTCGAGATAGCCCTTCGGCGGCACGATGACGCCGCCGGAACCCGACATGGGCTCGACGAGGACTGCCGCGATGTTGGAGGCGTCGTGCAGGGCGATCTGGTCGAGCAGGGCATCGGCGAGCTCGGCGCCGCTCTCGGCCTGGCCACGGGTGAAGGCGAGGTGGGGCTGCAGGGTGTGGGGCAGGTGGGTCACGTCGAGCAGCTGCCCGTAGTGCTTGCGGTTGCCGCCGATCCCGCCAAGGCTGGTGCCGCCGACGTTGACGCCGTGGTAGCCCTTGGCACGGCCGATCAACCGGGTCTTCTCCGGGCGCCCCTTGAGCCGCCAGTAGGCCCTGGCCATCTTCACCGCGGTGTCGGCGGCATCGGAGCCGGAGTTGGTGAAGAAGACGTGGTCGAGGCCGGCAGGGGTCAGGCTCGCCACCTTCTCGGCGAGTTCGAAGGCCAGCGGGTGGGCGACCTGGAAGCCCGGCGCGAAGTCCAGGCTGCCCAGCTGGCGGCTCACCGCCTGCTGGATCTCCATCCGGTTGTGTCCTGCGCCGCTGGTCCATAGACCCGACAGCGAGTCGAACAGTCGCCGACCACGGTCGTCGATGTAGTAGCGGCCTTCGGCACCGGTGATCATGCGCGGATTGGCGTGGAAATCACGATTGGAGCTGAACGGCATCCACAGGTGCCGGTTGAGCCCCGGATGCCCCGCTGCCGCTTCGCGGCCGGCGGATGAGGTTGTGGCTTGTTGGGTATTGACCTCGTACATGGTCCTGTCCTCTGCTGCCTGTCGGGCGTTGTTCACCCGCGTTGTACCTACAGCATGGACCGGAACAAAGGTTTATAAAATCAAACTATACTGTCGTTAACGTCAGTCGGATGATACGTGATTGACGGTAGCACCTTGCCTGATTCAGCCGCTCAGGGTGGGCCAGAGGCTGAGGGCGATGCCGGCGAAGACCAGCAGGCCCGACCAGTGGTTGTTGAGGAACGCCTGGAAACAGCGATCCCGATCCCGGGTACGAATCAGGGTCTGCTGATGCACGAAGGTGGCCGCCATGGCCGCCAGACCCAGCCAGAAGAACAGACCCAGCCCCAGGCGCAGGCCGACCCAGGCCAGCAGGGCCAGTGTGGCCCCCTGCAGCAGGCCGATCATCAGCCGGTCGGCGCGGCCGAACAGCACGGCGGTGGACTTGATGCCGATGCGCAGGTCGTCGTCGCGGTCGACCATGGCGTACTCGGTATCGTAGGCCACGGTCCAGGCCACATTGGCGCAGAACAGCAGCCAGGCCTCCACCGGCACGTGGCCCAGCACGGCGCCGAAGGCCATGGGAATCGCCCAGGAGAAGGCGGCACCGAGGAAGACCTGGGGCAGGTGGGTGTAGCGCTTCATGAACGGATAGATGAAGGCCAGCACCACCCCGACCAGCGACAGCATCACCGTGAACAGGTTGGTGAACAGCACCAGTATGAAGGCGGCCATCACCAGCATCACGAACAGCACCTGGGCCTCGCGCTCACGGATGCGACCGGTGGCCAGGGGGCGGTTCTTCGTGCGCTTGACGTGCCCATCGAAGTGGCGATCGGCGTAGTCGTTGACCACACAACCGGCCGCCCGCATCAGGTAGACGCCGGCGATGAAGATCAGCAGCACGTTGCGCCCGGGGATGCCCTCGGCGGCCACCCACAGCGCCCAGAGGGTGGGCCACATCAGCAGCCAGGTGCCGATAGGGCGGTCCAGGCGCATCAGGTGCAGGAAGTCGGGCACGCGGGCCAGGCCGGTGGGATGCAGCAGGGATCGGTCCATCGGAGCCTCCTCAATCGATGGCGCTCATCCTAACGTGAAGGCAGCGCCAGTTCATCCGCCATGGCGTCGAGGAAGAACTCCTGCACCAGAACGGCAAAGCGACCGTGGCGAAATACCGAGCGACGGCCCCAGGGGCCGCTCTGGCAATGGAAAGGGGGCGGGGAGGCCGTCACTTCGATGGGGCTGCGCTCCAGGCCCGGCTGTCGAAACAGCCAGCTCCCCAGCGAGCGTTCCCCGAGCCGGTCGAGGCGTTGCCCACGCAGCTGCGCCAGCGGTGCCACCGAGCGCGCCACCACCCAGGGGCGTTCGTCCAGGCAGAGTGCCACTTCGCGCAGCCAGGCGAGGCGACCGACGGGCAGGCCCAGGGCCCTGGCCTCGTCGGGGCGTGGCCGCCCCGGGCGCTGGTCGAGCAGGCGCACACGGAAGGCCTTCTCGCCACCGGCCTCGATCAACCGGGCGGTGAGGGAGTCCCGCGAGGCGACCCAGGCCCACCAGGCCGGGCTCATGGCCGGCTGGCCAGCCGCCAGCGGCCGCCAGCTTACGGCTTTCGGGGTCAAGCGGGTGGGGTCGTGGCGCACCGCATGTCTCCGGGTCACCTTGCTCTCCAGGTCGATCGGGGGGCGCATAGTGTAACATGCGGATCTGACTCGATTCCCTGTAGTGGGCGGCATCGAAGGCATGCCAGCCCCCGCGATACGGCAAGGAGTTTCATGACCGCTCCCCTGATCATTGTTGGTTCCGGCATGGCGGGCCTTGGCCTGGCCCGGCAGGTGCGTGCCCGGGATACGGCGCGGCCCATCACCCTGATCACCGCCGATAGTGGCGATGACTACGCCAAGCCACTGCTCTCCACCGGCTTCGCCAAGGGCCTGACGCCCGCTCGGCTGGCCACCCGATCGGCGCTGGAAGCGGCCGACCAGCTGGGGGTGGTGATGCGCACCCATACCCGGGTGGAGGGCATCGACAGGGAGGCGCGTGCGCTGCTCATCGGTGAGGAGCGCCTGCCCTGGAGCGAGCTGGTGCTGGCCACCGGGGCGGCACCGGCGGTGCCCTTCAAGATTCCCGACACAGTGGCCGGGCGCGCCTTCACCATCAATGACCTCGACGACTACCGTCGATTCCATGCTGCGCTGGAGGTGTTGGGCCGCCGCGCCCGCGTGGCCATCGTCGGTGCGGGACTGGTCGGCTGCGAATTCGCCAATGACCTGATCGCCGGCGGACACGAAATCAGCCTGGTGGCGCCGGAGAGTGCACCGCTGCCGCGACTGCTGCCGGAGCCGCTGGGGCGTGCGCTGGGAGAGGCCTTCGTCGAAGCCGGCATGACGCTGGCGCTGGGACGCAACCTGGAAGCGCTGGAGAGCGTCGGCAGCGCCATCGGAATCACGCTCAGCGACGGCAGCCAGCTTGAGGCCGACCTGGTGCTGGTGGCCACCGGGCTGCGGCCGCGGACGGAACTGGCCGCGTCGGCAGCCATCGAGGTCGGCGCGGCGGGCATCCTGGTGGATCGCCGGCTGGCGACGTCGGCACCCGCGGTATACGCCCTGGGGGACGTGGCCTGCGTCGACGGGGTCAACGCCATGTACGTACAGCCGCTTCAGGCCAGTGCCAAGGTGCTGGCGAGAACATTGACCGGCGAGCCTTCCCAGGTGGCCTTCGGGGCATGGCCGATACTGGTCAAGACCCCGCTGCTGCCTGTCGTGGCACTGCCGCCGACCCGGGCACCGGCGCGCTGGCGAATCGAAGGGGAAGGCCGTGATCTGGCGGCCTTTGCCGAGACCCAAGACGAACGTTTGATCGGCTTTGCGTTGACAGGGAGCTGCGTGCGGCGGAAAGTTGAGCTGGCGCGAGCGACACCGCCATTGCTAGGCTAGTGGCGTCAACAGCACTACGGGGCTTTGGGCCCGCAGCTGACGACAGCGTCACCTTGCATGGCGCTTCCCGGGTAGCAAGGGTTTCATGCGTGGCACATCAAGGGTTTCATACCCGGAAGCGAGAGGCGGTTCGTATTACATGAGTCGCTCGTGCGGATAACAACACACCGGCGCCCAGCGTCGGGAAATAGCCAATACCAGGAGGGGATTTATGCGGAAGCCAGAACTTGCTGCGGCGATTGCCGAGCGCGCGGAACTTTCGAAGGACAAGGCGAGTCAGGTGCTCAACGTCATTCTCGATGAGATTACCGGAAGCGTCGCTCAGGGTCAGGATGTATCACTGATCGGTTTCGGGACTTTCACCGTGCGCGAGCGAGCCGCCCGCACCGGCAAGAACCCGCAGACAGGCCAGCCTCTGGCCATTCCAGCCAGCAAGACCGTGGCTTTCAAGCCCGGGAAGGGGCTCAAGGATGCTGTCGGCAAGGGCTGACGCCACGCGGAGCGCTTTCGTGGCGCGGCCTGCCGTTGTTGCAGGCCGCGGTTTCATCCCGTTCCTGATCGAAGCGGATTCGACATGAAGCTGAGACTCATGCTGTGGCTGTTGGGCTGGTTGCTCAAGTTTGCACTGCGCCGCAAGCCACGTTTTCGCGAAACCATCACCGAGATGCGTAGCCTCGACTGGGGTATCGCGACCGAGAATCTCTCCATCGCCCGGCATTACCGCATGTCCCCCAAGGGCATCCACGCCGGGGCGGGACTTCCCGTGGATCTCGACCTGGAGCTGCGCTTCGAGGACGAGGCCACCGCTATCAAGGTGCTTCGCAAGCCGACCCAGCAGGCCTTCCTCGATGGCATGATGGCAGGTAACGTGCGCCTGGTCGGTGACTCCAGTGACCTCAACAAGCTGCAGAAGCTGCTCAAGCACCTGTAAGCCTGCATTCATTGTCCTGACGGCTTACCGGCCCTTGCGTTCCCACCGGTATCGGTCGTGTTGATCAGTTTCCATCCAAATCCTGTGTAGCGGGCATTAAACCTGCCCGTAGCGCCCCGCCTGCTCGCCCAGCCAGCGGCGAATCAACGGCTGGCTGGCCTCGGGGTGGCTGGCTAGCAGCGCATCGGCCAGCGGCGAGACCCGCTCCAGCAGGTCGGCGTCACGTTCCAGGTCGGCGATCTTCATCTGGGCGAGTCCGGTCTGGCGGGTGCCCAGCACCTCGCCGGGGCCGCGCAGCTCCAGATCCTTCTCGGCGATACGGAAGCCATCGGTGGTTTCGCGCATGACGCCCAGCCGCTCCCGGGAGTGGGGTGAGAGCGGACCGCGGTAGAGCAGAACGCAGAAGCTCTCGGTGGAGCCCCGCCCGACCCGGCCGCGCAGCTGATGAAGCTGTGATAGCCCCAGGCGCTCCGGGTTCTCGATGATCATCAGGCTGGCGTTGGGCACATCGACCCCAACCTCGATTACCGTGGTGGCTACCAGCAGGTCGATTTCGCCGGCCTTGAAGGCGTCCATCACCGCGGCCTTCTCCGCTGCCTTCATGCGGCCGTGGACCAGGCCGATGGCAAGCTCCGGCAGCGCCTCGCCGAGCTCTGCGTGGGTCGCCTCGGCGGCCTGGCACTGCAGGGCTTCGGACTCCTCGATCAGGGTGCAGACCCAGTAGGCCTGGCGCCCCTCGGCGCAGGCATGGCGGATGCGTGCCACTACATCGGGCCGGCGCTCGTCCGGGACTACCACCGTCTTGACCGGGGTCCGCCCCGGTGGCAGCTCGTCGATGATAGAGACATCCAGGTCGGCATAGGCGCTCATCGCCAGGGTGCGTGGGATCGGCGTGGCGGTCATCACCAGTTGATGGGGGGTCAGGCCGCCGGCCTCGCCCTTCTCGCGCAGCGCCAGGCGCTGGTGTACGCCGAAGCGGTGCTGTTCGTCGACGATGGCCAGGCCCAGGCGCTGGAAATGCACGTCTCCCTGAAACAGGGCGTGGGTTCCTACCACCATGCGCGCACGGCCGTCCTGGATGGCGGCCTTGGTATCCAGCCGTGCCTTGCCCTTGAGCTTGCCGGCCAGCCATGCGACTTCGATGCCGAGCGGCTCGAACCAGGCGCGGAAGGTCCGGTAATGCTGTTCGGCCAGGATCTCGGTGGGCGCCATCATCGCCGCCTGGCAGTCGCCGCCAATGGCCGACAGCGCCGCCATGGCCGCCACCACCGTCTTGCCCGAGCCCACGTCACCCTGGACCAGGCGCAGCATGGGCACCTCGCGGCCCAGGTCGGCGCCGATCTCGTCGAGCACCCGGCGCTGGGCGCCAGTCAGCGAGAAGGGCAGCTGGGTGAGGAAGCGCGTCTGCAGGCTGCGTCCGCCAGGCAGAGCCGGGGCGCCGTCCTGCTGGATGCGCAGGCGTACCTCGCGCAGGCTGAGGCGGTGGGCGAGCAATTCTTCCAGGGCCAGCCGCCGGCTGGCGGGATGCAGGCCGCTGGCCAGCTGGTCGGGGTCGGCATCCGGCGGCGGTTGATGCAGCACCTTCAGGCAGTGGTGCAGCTCGGGCAGGCCGAAGCGCTGTCGAAGCGAGTCGGGTAGCCAGTCGGGAAGCGCCTCGGGGGCGGCGTCGAGCTGCGTCAGCGCCTGTTCGATCAGCGCCCTTAGTCGCGTCTGGTGGAGCCCTTCGGTGGTGGGATAGATCGGCGTCAGGTGGTCCTCTACCGGCGGGGCATCGGTGCTCAGCAGCCGGTACTCGGGATGATAGATCTCGAGTCCGGTGGCGCCGGCCCGGGCCTCGCCGAAGGCGCGTATCCTCGCGCCCGGACGAAACTGCTGCTGCTGGACTGGCGAGAAATGGAAGAAGCGCAGGCTCAAAATACCCGATCCGTCGCGCAGCCGCACCAGCAGGCTGCGACGCCGGCCGCGCACCACTTCGCTGGCCATGACCTCTCCCTCCACCACGGCTTCGTGTCCGGCACGCAGGGTGCCGATGGGCGTGATACGGGTACGGTCCTGATAGCGCAGGGGCAGGTGAAAGAGCAGGTCCGCCACGCAGGCCACACGCAGCCGGGCCAGCTTCAACACCAGCGCCTCGCCAACGCCCTTGAGAGAGGTGACCGGCGCGTCAAGCGCCTTGGCATCAGCGTTCATGCTGTCTCGGGGAGTGCCTCATGACACTGGGTAATGGCATTGGTCACAGCGTCGATGGCGCGCGGTCGCGGGAAGCTGGCTCGCCAGGCAATGGCCACGGTGCGTGAAGGTGCCGGGGCGCTGAACGGCCGGCTGGTGAGCAGGCCTGTCTCGTAATGGACGGTACCGATAGCGGAGCGGGGCAGTACCGTGATGCCGAGCTTGGAGGCCACCATATGCCGGATGGTCTCCAGGGAGCCCCCTTCGGCCGTCAGGGTGTTGTGGGGGCTGTTGAGCTTGTGGCTGATGGCCGGACACGCCTCGAGTATCTGGTCGCGGAAGCAGTGCCCTTCACCCAGCAGCAGCAGGCGCTCGTTGAGGAGGTCCTCCTTGTCGATATGGTCGCGCTGGGCCCAGGCATGGTCGGCGGGGATCAGCACCTCGAACTCCTCGTCGTAGAGCGGCTTGGTGACGACGTCGGTTTCGTTGAACGGCAGTGCGATGATGATGGCGTCGAGTTCCCCGCTCCTCAGCTTGTGACGCAGGCTGGCGGTGAAGCCTTCCTCGATATAGAGCGACATCTGCGGTGCGCTGCGTGCCAGTGCCGGCACCAGGTGTGGGAAAAGGTAGGGGCCGATGGTGTAGATGGCACCGATGCGCAGGGGGCTGGCCAACTGATCCTTGCCGGCGTTGGCCAGCTCCTTGATCACGCTGCTCTGCTCCAGCACACGCTGGGCCTGCTCGACAATCCTCTCACCCATGGGGGTCACCTGAACGGTGGACTTGGAGCGTTCGAAGAGTGCAACCCCAAGCTCCTCCTCGAGTTTCTTGACCGCCACCGACAGTGTCGGCTGGGATACGAAGCAGCGCTCAGCGGCGCGGCCGAAGTGGCGCTCCTGCGCCAAGGTTACGATATAGCGAAGTTCTGTTAGAGTCATGGTTGGTGCCCTTCGGGCATCCTCTCGGACGATAGATGTATGGATATCAATAGGGACTTTTTATCAGGGGGCGAGAGAAAGGTGAAGAAAACGACATTGATTCTAGGTTGTGGCGACATCGGCATGGTGCTCGGCGGCGAGCTGATCGCGGCGGGTCATCGGGTCATTGGTGCTCGACGCGGGGTAGCGGCACTGGAGGGCAGCGGCATCGAGCCCCTGGCACTGGACCTCAGCGACGAAGCTGCACTGGCCAAGCTTCCCGACGCCGATTTCGTGGTCTATGTACTCAGCGCCGACCGCTTCGAGGAGGCCGCCTACCGTGCCGCCTATCTCGATGGTCTCCAGTCGGTACTGCGTACCTACGAGGGGCGCGATAGCGCGCCGCAGCGAATTCTGTTCGTCTCTTCAACCAGCGTCTACAGCCAGAAGGAAGGCGAGCTGGTGAACGAAGAGAGCCCTGCCGAGGCACCCGGCTTCTCCGGGGTGCTGATGCGGGAAGCGGAACAGGCTCTTCATGATAGCCCGATACCCGGCACGGCGGTGCGCTTTTCCGGTATCTACGGGCCAGGCCGTGACCGCCTGATCCGACAGGTGCTGGAAGGCCGCATTGCGCCGGCGACCCCGCCCATGTACTCCAACCGCATCCATCGCGACGACTGCGCCGGCGTGCTCAAGCACCTGATCGAACTCAGCGAGTCAGGAAAGCCGCTGGAGGACCTCTATCTGGCCAGCGACTGCGCCCCGGACCCGCTCTACGAAGTCATGGCCTGGATGGCGGGCAAACTCAAGGTGGAGCCCACGGAAGTCATCCAGGCGCCGTTGCGCAAGCGTGCCAGCAAGCGCTGCGACAATACCCGACTGCTTGAGACCGGCTACACCTTCCGCTACCCCAGCTACCGTGACGGCTATGCCCAGGTGATGAAAGAGGGTGGCTTCCTGCCGGAGCCGGTCTAGGCCGGTTCACCGTTGCGAGCGCTCGGCGATAGTCCAGAGTTGATACCTCGAAGCCATCGCCGGGTCGCTTGATGCTGCGTTTGATTCGCTGATCGCTCCGCCAGCCACATGCAGGTCGGCTTCACTGTCGGCGATCGTCTGACAGCCCAGAGCGGGGGCATCGGTATTGTCCGAAGTGCCTTGCTCTCCATTTGTTGGAGCGCCAATAATTGGTAAGCGAATTATTGGTGCGCTTTTTCTAAGGCCTCAGCCCTTCGATACGGCCAGGGTGCGGTAACGCGCACCGTGTTTATCGGTGAGGGATTGGATCAGCTCAACTTCCTTATACGGCCAGCCAAGGTCCGATTCTGGAAAGCAGTCAGTATCGAGTGAGGCAGCGCGCCGCAGCAGAGTGACATGAGGGACGAACCTGCCGGGACGGCCGGTCAAGCCACGGGCCTCCAGGCCTTGCCAGAGCTCGTGCTGCAGCTCTGCCAGCGTCGGGTCGGGTGCCTGGCTCCCGACCCAGACGATACCGGGGCGCTTGAAGCAGCCCCAGCCATCGAGGCGCCACTCGCCGGGCGCGATGGCAAGGCCCTGCACCCATCCGGCGAGCTCGAGGGCCTGCCCCTCCTCAACCTCGCCGAGAAAGGCGAGCGTCAGGTGCAGGCTCTCGTCCGGCATGCGTCGCCCGCCGCAGCGGGCGTGGGCGAAATCCGCCAGCTCACCGAGCCGCCTGCGCAGCTCGGACGGTGGCACCAGGGCAATAAAAAGTCTCATAGTCCTGTTTCGGAAAGAGGTGGATTTACGTTACGAGCGAAGAGAGGCTGGCCGCCGCCGGAGCGCAGCTGCCGGAGTGTAGCTCGCTACATGAGGACAGCGAGCACCGCCGGCGGCCAGGATATCGAGCGCAGTAGCAAATCCGCCCTTTCCTAGTCGCCGATGACCATAACTGCTTCCGCCTCGAACTGGGCGCCCTTGGGCAGCGCCTTGACGCCCACCGCGGCGCGGGCAGGGTAGGGCTTGTCGAAGAACTCCTCCATCACCTTGTTGACGATGGCGAAATTGTCCAGATCCACCAGGTAGAGGTTGAGCTTGACGATTTCGCCCAGCGAGCCGGCGGCCTCTTCGCAGACGGCCTTGAGATTGGTGAATACCTGACGGGCCTGGTCCTCGAAATCGTCGGACACCAGCGCCATGGTGGCCGGATCGAGGGGAATCTGGCCGGATAGATAGATGGTATTGCCGGCCTTGATCGCCTGGGAGTAGGGGCCGATGGCAGCGGGTGCCTTGTCGGTGTTGATGACGGCCTTGTTGCTCATGGAGAAGCTCCTTCTGTTCGTAGTGAATGAAAAGTGGGATCGTCGAAGTGACGCTGCTGACCGCACCATGGGCGGCCAGTGGATCGAATGACGTCAGTTGCCGACGCGGGTGATCTTGCCGACCTGTGGCAGGTTGCGGATACGCTTGATGATACGGGCGAGATGCACACGGTTATGCACCGCCAGGGTCAAGTGGACGATGGAGAGTCGTACGTCGCGCTCCTCGATGCCGATGCGCTCGATATTGGCATCGGCATCGGTGACCAGGCTGGCCAGTTCGGCAACCAGGCCACGGCGGCTCTCGATTTCCAGTCGCAGGGCCACGGGGAAGTCCTCGTCGATATCGGCGGACCACTCCAGGGCGAGCAGCTTGTCGGGGTCGCTCTTCAGCTCATCGAGATTACGGCATTCGGTGCGGTGTACCACGATCCCTTTGCCCACCGAGAGGTGTCCGATCACCGGGTCGCCGGGCAGCGGGTGACAGCAGCGGGCAAACTTGATCACCATGCCTTCGGCACCGCTGATCACGATGGGACCGTGGGGCTGTAGGGAGCGCGGGCTGTCGTCGGCTTTGTCGCCGTGGAGGGCATCGACCAGGTGCCTGGCCACCACATAGGCCACCCGTGTCCCCAAGCCGATGGCCTCCAGCAGGCTATCCTCCTGCTTGAGCGACAGGTCGTCCAGCACCTGAGGCAGGACATGCTCCGGTAGCTCCTCCAGGCTGGTCTCGAATTCGCTCAGAGCCTTGTTGAGCATCCGTCGGCCCAGTTGCACGGCTTCGGTATGCTGCTGGTGCTTTAGCGCATGGCGGATCGCCGAGCGTGCCTTGGCGGTAACCACGAAATTGAGCCAGGCGAGATTGGGTTTGGCGCCGGGAGCAGTGATGATCTCTAGCGTCTGGCCGCTTTCCAGGCGGGTGGAGAGCGGAGCCAGGTGACGATCGATGCGACACGCGATGCAGTTATTGCCGATGTCGGTGTGTACCGCATAGGCGAAGTCGATGACCGTGGCGCCCTGGGGCAGCTCCATGATGTCGCCGCGGGGCGTGAAGACATAGATGTCGTCGGGAAACAGGTCGTTCTTGACGTGCTCGATGAACTCCAGCGAGTCGCCGGCGTGGCGCTGCATTTCGAGCAGGCCCTTGACCCACTCCCGGGCGCGGGCGTGGCTGCCTTCGGCGATGGGGTGATCGGTCTGCCCCGCCTTGTAGAGCCAGTGGGCGGCGATGCCGTTGTTGGCCATGGCCTCCATCTCGCGGGTACGGATCTGTACCTCAATCGGCATGCCACCGCTGCCGAACAGGGTGGTATGCAGGCTCTGGTAGCCGTTCGCCTTGGGTATGGCGATATAGTCCTTGAAGCGCCCGGGAACCGGCTTGTAGAGGTTATGCACCACGCCGAGGATGCGGTAGCAGCTGTCGACGTCCTCGGTGATGATACGAAAGCCGAACACATCCATGATCTCGGCGAACGGCTTGCGCTGGTCGCGCATCTTCTTGTAGATGGAAAGCAGGTGCTTCTGGCGACCGATCACTGTGCCGGAGAGTTGTTCGTCATCGAGGCTTTGCTGCAATGCGTTCTGGATCTGGCGGATCGCCGAGCGACGATGACCGCGGGCGCTGGAGACTGCGCGCTTGATGCGCTCGGCACGCATCGGATGCAGTGCCTGAAAGGAGAGGTCCTCGAGCTCCACCCGAATGGTGTTGATGCCCAGCCGGCTGGCGATACGGGCGTAAATTTCAAGGGTCTCGCGGGCGATGCGGCGCTTTTTCTCGGGACGCAGGGCACCCAGGGTGCGCATGTTGTGCAGCCGGTCGGCGAGTTTGACGATAATGACGCGAATGTCCCGCGACATCGCCAGCACCATCTTCTGGAAGTTCTCGGCCTGGGCGACCGCCTTGTCCTCGAAGGTGATCTGGGTCAGCTTGGATACGCCATCGACCAGTTCCGCCACCGGCTTGCCGAACTGTTCGGCAAGCGCTTCCTTGGAGACCCCGGTATCCTCGATCACGTCGTGCAGCATGGCCGACATCAGGCTCTGATGGTCCATATGCATGTTGGCGAGGATATTGGCAACGGCCAGGGGGTGAGTCACGTAGGGCTCGCCTGAACGCCGCCGCTGCCCGTCATGAGCCTGCTCGGCGTAGTAGAAGGCGCGCTTGACCTGCTGGATCTCGTCGGAAGGTAGGTAGCCGCCGAGTCGGTCGGCCAGGTCGTCGATGGTGAACATTAGCGCGCCTTGAGTGCTGGCCTTACTCCTCGATGGCGATGCCCGGTTCGCCTTCATGGCGAATTCGGACCGGTGCCTCGATCGGCTCGTCCAGCACGCTCTTGTCGACCAGGCCGGCGGCAATTTCGCGCAGGGCCATCACGGTGGGCTTGTCGTTTTCCCAGGGCAGCTGGGCGTCGCGGGAGCCGCGAGCGAGTTGGCGAGCGCGCTGGGTGGAGATCATCACCAGCTTGAAACGGTTCTCGACGTTTTCCAGACAATCTTCGACGGTGACACGCGCCATGTAGGTATTCCTGAAAAGCAGTGGATGTCCCCGGCCGCAACCGGAAATTCGAAATGGAACAGGACAGACTAGATTACTCGACGTCCGGCGTCCCTGACAAGCGCCCGTGGCTGGTCAGGACAAGCCACACAGCCGTTATGACAAGCGCCCGGGGCTGGTTATGATAAAAGCGCCGCCAACAGCGGGCCGTGCTCTTTCTGAACCCGGGCAAGGCTCAAGCGTCGGCTGATCACCAGCGACTGCAGTTCGCGCAGGGCGGTGGTGAAATCGTCGTTGACCACCAGGTAGTCGTACTCGTCGTAATGTGACATCTCGCTGACTGCATCGCGCATGCGTCTGGCGATGGTGGCGTGCTCGTCGGTGCCGCGGCTGGCCAGGCGGCGCTCCAGCTCGTCACGGGAGGGCGGCAGGATGAAAATCGATACCGCATCGCGCATCTGCTCGCGTACCTGGCGGGCGCCCTGCCAGTCGATCTCGAGGATCACATCCTGTCCGGCATTGAGCATCACTTCAACCGATGGGCGCGACGAGCCGTAATAGTTGTCGAACACCCGGGCGTATTCGAAGAACTCGCCGCGCTCGATCATTGCCTCGAAGGCCGCCACGTCGACGAAATGGTAGTTCACCCCGTCAACCTCGCCACGGCGTTGTTTCCGGGTAGTATGCGACACCGAGACCTGGATGCCGTCGAGGCTTTCGATCAGCTCTCGCACCAGTGTGGTCTTGCCGGCGCCGGAGGGGGCGGAAATGATGAAGAGCGTACCCTGGGGCATGGTCAGCATCCCTGATTGGCAACTGGGTGGAGCGGCGTGTGCCGTGAGAAAAGTGCGAAGTATCGCATGAATCCGCATCGCGCTGAATCGTGTCGGGTCTTGTGAACTCCTCGAGGCCGATTGATGAAGGCATCTGGAGGGTCCATGAGTCAGCAGCGGAACACCAGCGAATCCTAGAGAGGAGAGGTCCTCTGGTCACGGAGGGGCGTTCCGTCGCCAAGAGCACCACCCCTCAAGCCTGTACCAATGGATATAGCCTAGCTGAATAGCTGCAGGTTGTTTACGTGATAGGGTATTTCGCAGGAAAACATGATACATCAGGGCCGGCTCGATTTTCGATATTGCCTGGGGGATAGCCCTGTCCATGTTTTAAACGCATGATTAAATGCGCTTTGCTCTGAGTATCCCAGCAGCAGCGCAATCTCGGATATGGGAATTGTAGTACTGGTTAAATAGTCCTTGGCCATCTCCTGCTTTACCTCACGAACAATTTCTTGAAACCTGACCCCCTCTGATTTAAGCCGTTGTTGAAGCGTCCTCGAGCTGATGCCAAGATTGCGGGACACCGTGTTTATATCCATATTCAGGGACAGTCCAGGGTGAGAAACTACCGATCTAACCTTCTTTTTCCATGAATCGGGTTCCTGCAGTGCGTCTAGTTGAGTGTCTGCGTACTGAAGCAAGGTAGAGAGCAGAAGTTCGTCTGCGTAGGGAATGGGTGTGTCCAAGGTGGCATTGGCAAACTCAAGGGCTGTGACACTCGAATCGAAATGTACCGGGGCTTTTAACACAGATTCATGTGCCGCGGTGTAGTTCGGAGCGGGCCACGAAAAATACACTGCATTAGGATAAATCGGCTGCTTGCATAGTACATCAAGAATCGTCACGATTGCGGAAAACATGCATTCACACATGTGCCGCATCACAGCTTGATCAGCACCGATGGATAGGTCGGGCACAGTAATGGCCGCGGTGTTGGGTCTCCGTTCCAGTGTCGGATTATAGACATCGGAGCACAGCTCATGATACTGGCAGAAATGTTCCAATGCCTCTCCAACGGTTTTGCTGTTGGCGGTCAATGTTGTCAGAAAGTGCCCGTTAAGATGCTGTACTAAAGCTTTTCCAGCATTAAGGCCAAGGTATTCGTCATCGCTTAAATCCAGTGCTAGCTGCCATATTTCATGGGCCTCCTTTTCCAGCAGCGCGGCTTCTATCGGAAGAGTCGTTGCCCCGGGCTCGCTGATACCCCGGCGTTGCCATTTGTGATACGCACCGATGATTTGTAAAGCAAACCTGGAGTGGTTTTCTTTGAGGGAATGACCCCTCTGGTCCGGCACTTTATCCATGATGGCCATACTCCCTAGATGATATCTCTCCGTGCTTTCGTGAATTATCAAATTTCTTGGCTTGAATATCAATACGGCGTCAGTTCGAGAAAGTAGGCTAGGTAGCAGTTTTCAGCGGAAGATTGCACCTATGAAACCGAAGAGTTGGATGCCGAACGTCGCCGGTTGGACCTTCGACCACCCGCTGGTGAGCCTGCTTATCGTGCTTGGGCTGAGCCTGGTCTTGGGGGTGGGCCTGCTAAGGCTGGAGATGGATTCCAGCAATGAATCCCTATTCCAGACAGGCGACCCAACGCTTCAAGCTTACCAGTCTTTCCAGCGTGAATTTGGCCGCAACGACGTGGTAGTTGTCGCCGTGACCACCGATGAGCCCCGTGCCGCTGCGTTTCTGGGCCAGCTGCAGCAGTTGCATCGTGACCTGGAGGATCGAGTGCCCTGGCTCGACGATGTGACCAGTCTGGTCAATGCGGATTGGATGGCAGCACAGGAAGGTGACGGACTAAGCGTTGGGGATCTGGGCGATTTGTGGCCGGATGAGGGTAGCCTGGAGCAGGCGCGCTGGAATGAAATCGTCACGAGCTCCTTGTACCGGGATACGCTGGTGTCCAGCGATGGGACGATGGTCTTGCTGGTAGTGCGCGCCGTGGCGCAGGCCCCTGATGAGGTTAACCAGACTAATCAACACGATTTCTTCAGCGCCGAGACTCAACCTACAGCCCAAGCAAGAAATGCTGCGGATGAACAGCCACGGTTATCCAGCACTCAATTAAACGAGTTTGCTAGCACAATCCAGGATGTCGTCGCCGAGTACGAAGCGCAGGGCATGCAGGTTCGAGCGGCGGGTGGCCCACTGTTGGACAAGCTGCATCACGATGCCATCCACCATGATGTTGCAGTTCTGATGTCTGCTGCCCTGTTCACAATCATACTGGCGCTTTACGTGCTGTTCAGACGCATCACTGCCGTGGTTATCCCGGTGGCAGTCATTACCCTGGCGCTTGCCAGCACGCTGGGCCTTATGGGCTGGATCGGGATTCCGTTTACGCCTGTTACCCAGGCCCTGCCGGCCCTGTTGTTAATGGCCGGGGTGTTGGATGCCGTGCATTTATTCGGCCTGTTCTATGTAGAGAGGCGCAAAGGTATCGATACGCGCAGCGCAATATTGAGTGCCGTGACGCACAGCGGTATGGCGGTATTGTTCACCAGCTTGACAACGGCAGCAGGATTTCTCGCCTTCACTGTGGCGCGCATGAAGCCCATTGCAGACTTTGGTTGGCTCGCTGCATTCGGGATTATGATTGTATTCGTATATACCCTGGTGCTGTTGCCGGCGTTTATCCGGATCATCCCCGGACGGGTTGCCGCATCAGACAACGCCACTCACACGCTCTGGCCGCGACTGACGGAAAAAATGATGAAGCTGTCGGCCATCGGTGTAAGACATCCATTGAAAGTCCTGATGGTTGTTGCGGTGCTTATCGTCGGGGCTATCCCAGGAGTCATGAAAGTAGAGTTCTCATACGATGTGCTCAACTGGTTTCCCGAAGACACTCCGATAAGGGTCGACACGCTGGCGATCGACGAAAAAATTCAGGCAACAGTGCCGCTGGAAGTGGTTGTGGATACGGGCCAGGAGGACGGCATTCTCACGCCTGAATTCATGACAGCGCTGAGAGAGTTTCAGAATTACTCTGAGTCACTTGACCCAGGGGCGGTGAAAGTGGGTCGGGCTACCTCCATTGTCGACGTTCTGGAAAGAATTCACTCACAGCTGACTAATGTGCCGCCGGGGTCGGTGCTTCCCGAGAGCCAAAATCTGATACATCAGGAGATGCTCCTATACGAAAGTGGCGGTCCTCGAGAGATAACGCGGCTTGTTGATCGCGACTACTCCAAGGCTCGCATAACCCTTCGTCTCGCCTACGCGGATGGGCGTGACATGGTACCTCTGCGCCAAGCAGTTGAAGACAGGGCACAGGAAATTTTCTCAGGGTTGGGAGAGGTGACCGTGACCGGGACCGTGGATCTCGTGGCGACAGGTACTATCGACCTTATTGCAAGCATGACAGATAGCTATTTATTCGCCGCAATCAGCATCAGTTTCATGCTGATCATTCTCTGGAAGTCGATAAAATTAGGTGTCCTTGCCATTATTCCCAATTTCATTGTGATTTATCTGGCTCTTGCAGCCATGGGATACGCGGGTATGGACATTAACTTGATAACGGTGCTCCTGGGCGGCATCGCGTTAGGTCTGGTCGTGGACGATACCGTACACTTGATCAACGGCATACAATACAAATTACGTCGCTCCGGACATTCTCTTGAAAGAGCCGTACGTGAAACGATCAGGGTGATAGCGCCTTTGCTTCTAATCACTAGCGTTGTCCTGGCTGGTGGCTTCTCCCTGTTCTCTCTCTCAATGATGTCGGCATTACAAAGCTTTGGGATTCTTTTGGCTTTTACGATATTGCTGGCTTTTTTATTCGACTTGATTGTGATTCCGGCGATTATGGCGATATTCGCTGCCCGCTCTAATGAGCTCGCTACGCAAGCTGATGGTTTGACACGTGATGACATAGACCAACAAGTTAAATAACATTGGAGTGATGATTGCTATGCTTTTTTTAAAAAATGTAGTTTCAGCCACTTTCATTGCCTTTTTTCTTCCCTTGGCGTTAGGGGTTTCTTCTGGGCTACATGCTGACGAAGAGGGCTTCCAAATAATGACGGATGTTGATAACCGATACCGTGGCGATAGCTGGACCATGGATGTCTATTTGTTATTGACGGATGAAAATGGCAGAGAAAGAGAAAGAAGTCTGCGCATGCTGGGCAAGATGTACGGTGACGACGAACGAACCCTTACCTATGTTCGGGCACCTTCGCGCCTACGAGAAACTGGCATTCTAACCTACGATTGGGCGGACCCCGGACGAAACAATGAGTCCTGGCTTTACCTGCCAGACCTTGGAAGGGTAACTCGCCTGACAACCGCCAACCGTGCGGATTATTTTCTGGGTTCCGATTTTACCTATGGTGACTTGGAAGGTCTCGAAGTGGAGGATTTTTCCTATGAAGTTGACAATGAGCTCAGCAATGATAACGAGGTTGTCGTTATTGCGACACCCAAAAGCCGCGCAATTGTCGATAAATACGGCTATACCAAGGTTCAGTACTGGGTCGACACAGAGAAGGATGTGTACACCAAGGCACAGTACTGGCTAACGAACGAGGGCTGGATAAAATATTACAGTCAATTTGATTTTGAGAAAATTGACGGTGTCTGGCTTTCTGGAAGAGAGCAGATGGTAATGACAAGAAATAATAGGAGGGTGCATTCAACTATTATCACGCGAGGTGAGGTTACGATAAATCCCGATATTCCCGACAATGCTTTTACGACTAATGGCTTGGAGAGGGCTGCAGAATGACCTTGCGAAACTGGGCCGCTGCAATGCTTTTATTTTTCTGGGGGCATGCTGCGGCAGCTGAGGATTTTTTCCAGATAACTGAAGATAAACCCAGCCGCGCTGTTGAAGACACAGGTGGGGGTATCGAATTTTCCGGTGCCCTTACCCATCGTTTTCACTACGCCCTCACTAACCCAAGAGATCAATTTGCTTTTCGTCGTGAAGGTACAGGAGCAGTTTCCAATCGTTACGATCTGCTGCTGGAGACGCGATACAGGAGCGAAAACAACATAAATATGCAGTTGGCTGGACTTGCGAGTTATGATGCGGAGCTGGAGGATACTTCTTATGTGGAAGTGGATCAGTCTTATATCGAATGGGGGCCTACCCCGTCGCTAAATATTAAATCCGGTCGCCAGATAATCTCTCTTGGAGAATCTAATTTTTTTCAGATTGCTGATCGAATCAATCCCGTCGACGAAAGAGCCTTCGGGCTTTCAGAGCTGCGTGAGACACTCTTGCCCGTGGCGGCAACTCGTTTAAGTCATTATCAGTCAAGATGGGGCGTTGATTTGATTGCTCTGCATGAATTCCGCCCTAATCATTATGACGAACCTTATGGTGATTTTGATCCCTATATTGAGTTTCGCGATATGCCCTTGGCGATTCAAGAGAATCGACCCGATGTGAGGCTAACTTCGCCAGATGTGGCCGGTCGTTTTTTCCTATCGCGACCCTGGGGAGATATAGCCATCTTTGCATCTAGGCTGCATAGTCGCGAGGCAAGGCCTACGGCCGTGGGTGAAAATACTCTGAATTTTGACTATTCTGAGCTCACCTTGCTGGGCGCCAGTGCCAATCGCGTCCTCGGTAGCTGGCTGCTTAAAAGTGAGTATGCGTATAGTGATGGAGATCTTTATCTTCGCGATCACGGTGGCGAAAGAGCAGCGCAGGATTCCAGTGCATTATCCGTGACAGGGTCCACGCATCAGTGGATGGTTGGGGGGCGTTATACGGGGGCTCGCAACTTGACCTTGGACCTTGAGCTCTTGAGTTCTCACATTGTCTCAGTGGATGGCCCCTTGGGAGAAGACAGGTCACAGCTCAAGGGGGTCGCTAGTATTGAACGGCAGATGTTGAATGAGAAGCTTGTGGCGAACCTAACCTATATGGGCTGGGAGGACAATCTCGCTTCAATGGTTCGGGTGCGGCTGGATTATGCGCTTCAAGATGACGTTGTCTTGTTTGCGGGCGCGGTAAATTATAGTGCCAGTTCAGAGGATCAAATGCTGGCGCCGTATAGAAATAATGACCGCATGTTTGTAGGGTTTACGCTGAGTTTCTAGCTGTCGAGAGGAGACCACCCACGTAAGTATACGAATACAACGTGAAGACTTGCATGGGTGGGTCTGGCTATCATTCGATATTCTGGATCTGCTCGCGCATCTGTTCGATCAATACCTTGAGCTCCACTGCGCAGCGGGTGGTGTTGGCGACCACTGACTTCGATGACAGGGTATTGGCCTCGCGATTGAGCTCCTGCATCAGGAAGTCGAGCCTGCGTCCCATGGGGCCTTTCTGTTTCAGCTGGCGCTCCACTTCGCTGACGTGGGTCGCCAGACGGTCGAGCTCCTCGTCGACGTCGGCTTTTTGGGCCAGTAGTACCAGCTCGGCCTCGAGGCGCTGAGGGTCGAGCTCGGCCTTGACCGTCTCGAGCCGCTCCAGCAGCTGGGTACGCTGACGCTCCAGTATCGTCGGCATCAGGCGGCGCACCTCGACTACCTGCTCGCGCACGCCGACCAGCCGGTCGCGGATCAGGACGGCAAGTTTCTCGCCCTCCCGTGCCCGTGCCTCGATCAGCTCGTCGAGAGCCGCCTGAAAGAGCGCATTGGCCTCGGCCTTCACCGCGTCCAGGTCCACGCCCTGGGATTCGAGCACGCCGGGATGGTCCAGCAGCGCCAGGGCGTCCGGCATTGGCGACTGGGGAAGGGCGTCGCGTACCTCGCCGAGGGCCTGGGCGAGGGCACTTAGGCGCGAGTGGTTGACCGCCAGCGTCTCACTGGCGCTGGTTGGATCGAAGCGAAGGTTGCACTCTACCTTGCCGCGGCCCAGCCGGGTGCGAAGCGTTTCGCGGAAGGCGGGCTCCAGGTCGCGCAGCGCCTCGGGCAGCCGGAAATGGGGCTCCAGGTAGCGTTGATTCACCGAGCGCAGCTCCAGCTGAAGGCTGCCCCACTCGCCTTCCCGGCTCTGCCGTGCGAAAGCGGTCATGCTGTGAACTCTGCTGCTGCTGTCAGCCATAGCGACTCCCCGATACAGCGAGCTGCGGCCATTCAGCCACAGCGGGTGAAATGTCTGGCAAGGAGTGTACCCGATTCGGTGCGCCGACCGTGTAGAATGGCCGCTTTTCCGCCCTCACCCCCAACCCAAGTATTGAGAGGTAACATGGCTTCTGACCTCAAGCGCTCCAGTGGACGACGGCCCGACCAGCCTCGCGAGATACGGCTCACCCGTGACTACACGCGACATGCCGAGGGTTCCGTGCTGGTGGAGTTCGGCGACACCAAGGTGCTGTGCAACGCCAGCGTGGAAGCCGGGGTGCCGCGATGGCTGCGCGGCAAGAGCCAGGGGTGGGTAACCGCCGAGTACGGGATGCTGCCGCGCGCCACCCATACTCGCGGCGGTCGTGAGGCGGCCCGGGGCAAGCAGGGTGGCCGGACGCTGGAGATCCAGCGCCTGATCGGACGCTCGCTGCGTGCCTCGGTGAACCTTAAGAAGCTGGGCGAATTCACCATTACCGTGGATTGCGATGTCATTCAGGCCGATGGCGGCACCCGCACCGCCTCGATCACCGGCGGCTGCGTGGCGTTGATCGATGCGATCCGCTACCTGCAGCGCGAGAAGAAGATCAAGGGCGACCCCTTCGAGCAGTTGGTCAGCTCGGTGTCGGTGGGTATCGTCAAGGGCGTGCCGGTGGTGGATCTGGATTACCCCGAAGACAGCGGTGCCGATACCGACATGAACGTGGTAATGGCCCAGAAGGGCGGCTTGATCGAAGTGCAGGGCACCGCCGAGGCGGGCACCTTCTCCCGCGCCGAGCTCGACGCCATGCTCGACCTGGCCGAGAAGGCCGGCGCCGATCTCTTCGCCCACCAGCAGGAAGCGCTGGGTATTCGTCGCTAAGGTTATCCCAATGACAAGGGGAACGCTGATTTATGTCGCGAGCGATGAGAGGCTGGCCGCCGCCGGAGCGCAGCTCCCGGAGTGTAGCCCGCTACATGAGGAGAGCGAGCACCGCCGGCGGTCAGGATATCGAGCGCAGCAATAAATCAGTGTTTTCCTAAAGCATTGCGCCGGCCTTGATAGGCCGGCGCAATGCGTTCCGGGCAGGCCCGGCCGCGACGTAAGGGAAAGCGTCAGAGCGTCAGGTCGTACTCGACGAACAGCGGAGCGAACTCGCTGAAGGTAGCGTCGTAGTCGATCCAGGCGTCGGTCACGTGTCGACGCAGATTGGGGCCGACGATCTGGTAGTCGATGCGCCAGCCCTCCTGGCGTGAGCGCGGCTCGTCCTGGTCGAGCTTGGGCCACCATGTATACTCGCCGGCGTCGCGGTTGATCTCGCGGAAGGTATCGATGAAGCCGGTGGGGCCGAACACCTGGTCCATCCAGGCGCGCTCCTCGGGCTTGAAGCCCGGGGTCGCCTGGTTATCCGCCCAGTTTTCCAGATCAATGGTCTTGTGGGCGATGTGCCAGGTGCCGCAGATGATGTACTCGCGGCGCTTGCGGGCCATCTTCGACAGGTATTCCTGATACTGCGCCATGAAGGCCTGCTTGGCGGTGTAGTCACTGCCGTCGGGCATCAGGAAGCTGACGATGCTGAAGCGGTCATAGTCGGCCTGCAGGAAGCGGGCTTCATGGTCGCACTGGGGAAAGCCCAGCCCGTACATGATCGCCTTGGGAATCTTGCGGCAGTAGATACCCACGCCGGAGAAACCGTCCTGCTCGGCATCCAGGAAGTAGCCTTCGTAGCCTTCCGGATAGAGAATACTGTCGTCCAGCTCGAAGCTCTTGGCCTTGAGGTTTTGAACGCAGATGACATCGGCATCCTGTTCGGCCAGCCAGTCGAGGAAGCCTCGGCCGACGGCTTCTCGGATACCGTTGACATTGATGGTGGCAATTTTCATACATGGTCCCTTTGACGTCGCGCGTGTATGATACCCGACGTTTCGACGTTTGGGTAAATGGCCCGCCCTGATAATCGTGTTAGGGCGTAGATTTCATGAATTTCGGGCCTGTACAGAGTGAGGGAAGCGCCGTGTCGGCCAGCATGCAAGCCTACCAGCGACATTTTATCGAATTTGCCATCGAACAGGGCGTCCTGAAGTTCGGTGAATTCACGCTCAAGTCGGGCCGAGTCAGCCCCTATTTCTTCAATGCCGGCCTGTTTCGCAGCGGCCGTGCCCTGGCCCGCCTGGGTCGCTTCTATGCCAGCGCCATCCAGGCGAGCCAGCTGCCGGTGGACGTGCTGTTCGGCCCCGCCTACAAGGGTATCCCCCTCGCTGCCACCACCGCGGTGGCATTGGCCGACCATCATGACCGCGATCTTCCCTTCGCCTTTAATCGCAAGGAGGTCAAGGCGCACGGTGAAGGTGGTAATATCGTCGGTGCCGAGCTGGCAGGACGTATCCTGATCATCGATGACGTCATCACTGCCGGCACCGCCATTCGCGAAGTCATGGCACTGATCGAGGCCGCCGGCGCCCAGGCGGTGGGAGTTGTCATCGCTCTGGACCGGCAGGAGTGCGGTGCGGATGAAGGTGCAGGCAAGCATCAGAGCGCCATTCAGGAAGTCGAGGCACGTTACGGCATGCCGGTCATCAGCATCGTGACGCTGGATATGGTGCTCGCCTACCTGGAAGAGCAGGGCGGCGAGGCGTTCAGCGGCCATGCCGAGGCCATCCGCGACTACCGTGCCCGCTACGGTATCGCTGTCGATTAGTCGTTGTCGATGAGATGTCACCAATAAGGAGCATTCGATGAAAACCCTCACGAGGCAGTTTGCCCTTGCCACCTTCGCGGGCGCCCTTCTGGCAGCGAGCGGGGCGCACGCGGCTTCCGGTAGCCTGGACTTGAACCTGGGCCCGGATGCGGTGCAGTTCGAGGCAAACGGCGAGCTGGCGCATGGTATCAACCTGGGGGGCGGCGTGCTTCACAGCGACTATCGTGACGATGCCACCATTTATCATGCCCAGCTGCTCGGCGTTCAGCGCAATCGTGACCGTGATATCGGCGTGGGCGCGCGCTGGACCCATTACGATACCGATCATGGCAACGGCGGCGGTCTGGGCCTGGGGGGTTATGGCTATGTCTTCCTGCCCCAGATGCCCGATGTCTCGGTGGGCGGCTACGGTTTCTATACGCCCAGCGTGGTGACCAGCAGTGACCTAGACGACGGCTACGAGCTGGGTGTTCGTGCCCGTTATTCCTTTACTCCCAACGTGGATGGCTACGTGGGCCTGCGCCAGGCGGCGGCCGATTTCGACAATGGTCGCGGCAACCGCACCCTGGACCGGGGCGCGCAGGTGGGCGTGCGCCTGAGTTTCTGATACCGGCAATATGCCCTGTATCGGCGGGCCCCTGCGGGGGCCCGCATGCGTTCACACTGGCAGGTCGCCATGCTCGATGTCGTGCTGTACGAACCCGAAATACCGCCCAACACCGGCAACCTGATCCGGCTGTGCGCCAATACCGGCTTCCGGTTGCATCTCATCGAGCCGTTGGGCTTTGTGCTCGACGACAAGCGCCTGCGGCGCGCCGGGCTCGACTACCATGAATGGGCCGCGGTGAGGGTGCATCGCGACTGGCCGGCCTTTCTCGATGCGGTAGCGCCCAAGCGGGTGTTCGCCGTCTCGACCCGGGGCCGCACCGGCTATCATGAGCCGGCCTACCGCGAGGGCGATGCTCTGCTCTTCGGCCCGGAGACCCGCGGCCTGCCACAGGCAATGCTCGATGCGCTGCCCCCCGAGCAGCGTCTGCGCATTCCCATGCTGCCGGACAGCCGCAGCCTCAATCTTTCCAACGCCTGTGCGGTGATCGTCTTCGAGGCCTGGCGTCAGCTGGGCTATCCGGGCGCGCTCGATCTCGCCGGCAAGGAGTGAAGCATGTCGATCAAGCAGCGCCTGGCCAAGCTCAACCCTCGCCAGCAGGAAGCGGTGCGCTATATCGACGGCCCCTGCCTGGTGCTGGCCGGCGCCGGATCCGGCAAGACCAGCGTTATCACCACCAAGATCGCCTACCTGATCCAGGAGTGCGGCATGAGCGCCCGCCGCATCGCCGCGGTGACCTTCACCAACAAGGCCGCCCGGGAGATGAAGGAGCGCGTGGGGACGATGCTCAAGGGCAAGGAGGGCCATGGCCTGACGGTCTCGACCTTCCACACCCTGGGGCTCAACGTCATTCGCGGTGAGCTCAAGGCGCTGGGCTACAAGCCGGGCTTCTCGCTGTTCGACCCCGAGGATGCCAAGGCGCTGCTGCGCGACCTGATGAACAAGGATGCCCAGGTCGACGCCGATCAGATCAACCAGGTCCAGCATCAGATTTCCGCGTGGAAGAACGACCTCATCCTGCCCGGCCAAGCGCTCTCCCATGCCGCCGACGAGAACGAGCAGTATGCCGCCAGGGTCTACGAAGCCTACGTGCGTCACCTCAAGGCGTACAATGCCGTGGACTTCGATGACCTGATCCTGCTGCCGGTGGTGCTGCTGCGCGATAACCCTGACGTGCTGGCACGCTGGCGGCGCAAGATCCACTACATGCTGGTGGACGAGTACCAGGACACCAATGTCTCGCAGTACCTGCTGGTCAAGCTGCTGATGGAAGAGCGCAAGACCTTCACCGTGGTGGGCGACGACGACCAGTCGATCTACGCCTGGCGCGGTGCCCGGCCGGAGAACCTGGTGACCCTGGGCGAGGACTTCCCGCGGCTCAACGTGATCAAGCTGGAGCAGAACTACCGTTCCACCGGCACCATCCTGCGGGCGGCCAACACCCTGATCGCCAACAACCCCCACGTCTACGAGAAGACCCTGTGGTCGGAGATGGGCCAGGGGGCGGCGATTCGCGTGGTGGTCAACCGCCACGAGGAGGCCGAGTCCGAGCGGGTGGCCAGCGAGATACTCACCCGGCGCATCAAGGAGCGGGCGGAGTGGCGCGACTTCGCGGTGCTCTATCGGGGCAACTTCCAGGCGCGGCTGCTCGAGCTCAAGCTGCAGCACTACCAGATTCCCTACAAGCTCTCCGGCGGCACCTCCTTCTTCTCGCGCAACGAGATCAAGGACGCCATGGCCTACCTGCGGCTGCTGATCAATCCGGCCGACGATAACGCCTTCCTGCGTATCGTCAACGTGCCGCGCCGGGAGATCGGCCCCGGCACCCTGGAGAAGCTGGCCAACTACGCCACCGAGCGCGGCGCCTCGCTGTTCGCCGCCTGTCACGAGCTGGGCCTGGAGCAGCAGCTTCCGGCCCGGGCGGTGGAGCGCCTGGGGCGCTTCACCCACTTCATCGACGGCGTGCGCCGCCGGATGGACGGCGGGGATGCGATTGCCGCCATCCGCAGCATGCTGCACGAGATGGACTACGAGGCATGGCTCTACCAGAACGCCAGCGCGCCGACCATCGCCGAGAAGCGCATGGGCAATGTCTGGATCCTCATCGACCAGCTCGAAAAGTCGATGCGGACCGACCCTGAAGACATCAGCCCGGAAGAGAGCACCGCCAGCGAGGAAACCGAGACGGATACGGTGGAAGCCGCCATCTCTCGGTTGGTGCTGCGTGACATCCTCGAGCAGCAGGCCGAGGAGGACGACACCGACAAGGTACAGCTGCTGACCATGCACGCCTCCAAGGGGCTGGAGTTTCCTCACGTTTACCTGATGGGGCTCGAGGAGGAGCTGCTGCCCCACCGCAACGCCATCGAGGCAGGTACCGTGGAGGAGGAGCGACGCCTCGCCTATGTGGGCATCACCCGCGCGCGACGCACCCTGACGCTGACCCTGGCCCGCCAGCGCAAGGCCTTTGGCGAGCTGATGGACTGCGCCCCCAGCCGGTTCCTCGACGAACTGCCGCAGGAGGATCTGGAGTGGGAAGGCCAGCCCGACCGGGAAGACCCGGAGAAAAAACAGGCGCGGGGCAAGGACGCCATTGCGGGGCTGCGCTCACTGTTAGGCTGAGTTGGGTCGAAGGGAAATGCAAACGGGGCGCCAATGGCGCCCCGTTTGGACTAACGTGACTCGAATCAGCGAGTCGGCTCGACCAGATAGTCGGTAGCCGCGCGCACCTCGTCGTCGGACAGGTTGGCATGGCCACCCTTGGGCGGCATGGCGCCGATGCCGGTGATGGAGTTCTCGTAGAGAGTCTCCATGCCTTTCTCCATGCGCTCGGCCCAGTGGCCTTCATTGCCGCGAATCGGCGCGCCGGCGGCCCCGGTCATGTGGCAGGCCATGCAGGCCTGATTGTAGATCGCCTCGCCGTCGATATCGGCCCATGCTGGCTCGTCATCGACGGGAGCCGCTTCTTCCGTAGCAGCTTCTTCAACGGCTTCGTCTTCGACCGCTTCTTCGGCTGCGACGGCTGCAGCTTCGGCTTCCTCTTCCACCGGACCTTCTTCGGTCACGGCTTCTTCGTCGGCTGCAGCATCCTCGGCGGGTGCTTCGTCAGCTGCCGGCTCCTCATCGGCGGCGGGCGCTTCATCAGCCACCTCTTCGTCACCCACTTCCGGCACGTCCATCACCGGCTCGAGTAGATAGGCGGTAGACGCGGCCACTTCCTCGTCGGAAAGGTTGGGGTTGCCGCCACGGGCTGGCATGGCACCGATGCCGTTGATGGAGTTGGCCAGCAGCTCGTCCCAACCCTTGTCGATGCGGTCTGCCCAGCCGTCCTCGTCGCCGCGAATCGGCGCGCCGGCAGCCCCGGACTCATGGCAGGCCGCACAGACATTGCCATAGATGGATCCACCATCGATGCCGTTCGCGGGTGCATCCCCTTCCGCTTCGCGGGCGGCAGCGGTGCCGCAATCCTCACCCTGCAGGCAGAGGTTGCCGGCAGGCTTCAGGCGCTCGGCAATGGCATCCCGGTCCACTTCGGCATGGACGGACGAGGCGCCCGCGGTCAGGCCCAGGGTGGCCAGACACCCCATGATCAACTTGCTGGATTTCACTCTCACCACCTCCCGACGGTCCTGTAATCGTTATCAGCTCGTGGCGCATCGGCACACGAAAGCCGCGGACACCATGAAGCACACAATGCAGCGTAGTATACCGATAACCCAAACCGCTGGAAAACGCCGTTGCCCATGTCTTTGGCATGAGAGGCGGGCCACGACACGGCTGCGGCTGTCGCAGGGGGCGTCCGGGCGCTTCCTGGCACAGTTCTATGGCCGCTGTGGCCTGCAACAGGGTATCGTGGGCATCCTATCCTGATATGACTCGATGACGACAGGGGCGCGCGTGTACGATTTCACTATCATTGGCGGCGGGATCCTGGGGCTTTCCACTGCCATGCAGCTGATTGAACGCTTTCCTGAGAAGAAGATCGTGCTGCTGGAGAAGGAGGCGGGGCCCGCCCACCACCAGACCGGCCACAACAGCGGCGTGATCCACGCGGGCGTCTACTACGCCCCCGGCAGTCTCAAGGCGCGCTTCTGCCTGGAGGGCAACCGCGCCACTCGCGAATTCTGCGAGCGTCACGCCATCGACTTCGAGATCTGCGGAAAGATGCTGGTGGCGACCAATGGCCAGGAAATGCAGCGTATGGAAGCGCTGTGGGAGCGCACCGCGGCCAATGGGCTGGAGCGGGAGTGGCTTTCGGCCGGGGCGCTCAAGGAGCGCGAGCCCAATATCACCGGCATCGGCGGAATCTTCGTTCCCTCCAGCGGCATCGTCAATTACGCGCGGGTCGCCGAGGCCATGGCGACCGAATTCGAGCGCCACGGCGGCCAGATCCGCTATGGCCATGACGTGACGGCGCTTGCCGAGCGAACCGGTGAGGTGATTGTCACCACCTCCCAAGGAGAGTTCAACAGCCGCTACCTGGTGAGCTGTTCGGGATTGATGGCCGACCGGGTCGTGCGCCTGCTGGGCCGGAACCCGGGCTTCACCATCTGCCCGTTTCGCGGCGAGTACTACCGTTTGCCCGACAGGCACAGCGGAATCGTCAACCATCTCATCTACCCCATTCCCGACCCCTCCATGCCCTTTCTGGGCGTACACCTCACCCGCATGATCGATGGCTCGGTGACGGTGGGACCCAATGCGGTACTGGCACTGAAGCGGGAAGGGTATCGCAAGAGCGATTTCTCGCTGCCCGACATGGCACGCATGTTCACCAATCCGGGAGTGCTAAAGGTTCTGGGCCGCAACCTGAAGCCGGGCCTCGCCGAGATGAAGAACTCGCTGTTCAAGAAGGGCTACCTTGCGGAGGTGCGCAAGTACTGCCCCAGCCTGACCCTGGAAGACCTCGAGCCCTGGCCCGCCGGGGTGCGTGCCCAGGCGGTTTCCCGGGACGGTCGACTGATCGACGACTTTCTGTTCGTGAACACCCGCCGTACGGTGAATGTCTGCAACGCCCCTTCGCCGGCGGCCACTTCGGCCATTCCCATCGGACACCATATTCTGGAAAAGGTCAGCGAGATGGTGCAGTCCACCTGAGTTTCACGGCACCTCATATCTCGCCGTGGGCGATAACGTACGCTTGCAGCAGCGCAACACGGGGGACGCCAAATGATCAGGCACGCAACCGCACGCTGGCGCCCTTGGGTTCGTCGCGATGGTCACCTGGCCCTGGTCGTGGCCATCCTGCTGGTCTGGTCAGTGGTTGGCTCCGGCATTGCCAGCATGCTGTTGCTCCCGGCCTGGGTCATCACGACCCAGCTGATATTTGCCGGCAGCCTGGAGACGGCACGGCTCAGGCGGCGAGCCTGGCTGGGCCAGTACCTCCAGGCAGCCTCACCTTGGCATCGCTGGCTGCGAGGCGGGCTGGTGATGATTGGCTGGCATCAGCTGCTGGGTATCCTGCTGGCCCTGCTGCTATTGGTGAAACTACGCCTGCTCTCGCCGGTCTACTGGCCTGTGCTGTTGATTGGCGTAGCGGGGCTGATTTGGCTGCGCTCCGTCATGCGTCGTCGCCTGGCGCGCCACGTCATCGCCGAGTATCTGCCGGCGGTGACGCGACGACTGCAGGCCTGGCCGCTGGGCCTGCTGTTGACGGTGTTGCTGGTGCTGCTGGCACTGTGGCTGCCCCAGCACTACCTGGTGGGGCTGGGCTGGGATGAGGCGCTGATGCGCCATGTGCCCGCCGATGGCCATGATTCCCTGCTGGGGTTCTTCGAGCGGCTGGCCAGGGCACTTGAGGTCACCCAGTACTGGGCAATGCAGAATGCCACCGAGCGAGGCGAGCTAAGCGAAAGCCTGGCTCTGGTGGGCTGGCTGCTGCTGTTGCTGGTGCAAAGCGCCTTCGCCTGGGCCTACGTGCGTTTGCTGATGGGGGCCGAAACACTGCGCGAGGCCACCCTGGAGGCCCTGCCGATGAAGAGAGGGAAGGAGCGCGAATGACTGCACCGCGGGAGAGCGCCGGCTTGGGAGCTGCCGTAAGTCTACCTGCGGCTCGGTGGTGGCGGGCGCGTGGCTGGCAACCGTGGGGCGTCTCCCTGCTGCTGGTTGTGCTGCTGATGGTGGCGCTTACCCAGGGGTACCGTGCCCTGCAGGACCGAAGCGACGCCCCGCTGTTCCGGGTCGTGGTCAGCGGTGAAACCCTGATCCTGGATGCAGAGACCCATGCCGCCTTCGGCCGGGAGCTTGCCGAGCTCACTCAGGCTGCGCACCCCCGGTTGCTGCAGGAGATGCAGCTCTGGATCGACGAGCGGGTCGATGCCAGCTTTGCCCCCCTGGAAGCGGCCGTGCCGGCTTATCTCGACTGGTACTTCTCGCTCCGGGGTAGCTATCACAGGTTGGGTGTCGCCATTGTTGGCGATCTGGACGAATGGCTCGAAGCGCAGCTCACCGAGCGACTCATCGAGGAGAGCGGCTTCGCATCGGCACTGGCTGAGCTTCAGGCGGATTTCCCGACCCAGCTGGCATTGACCCACCAGGTCCTGGTGGAGGATATCGGCCGGACGCTGCACGCCCGCTTCGCCGACCGCCAGGCTGCGGGAACCTCGGACAGCGCCGATGCGATTCACACTATCGATCTCGACCTGTCGCTGAGCCAGGCCTTCCAGGGGCAATGGGATACGGCCCGCTGGGGCACGGCCGGGGCAGGTGCAGTGGTGGGCTTTGTCACCAGTCGCGTTCTTGTCCAGCGGCTCGCCTCCGGTGCCGCCGCAAGAGGCGCACGTGTGGTGGCCGGCAGGGTCGTGGCGCGGCTGGGGGTCCATGGCGCTCGCTCGTTGGCGGCCGGCGGCACTGCGGCGGTTGCCACCGCACCCACCGGGCCGGGCGCGTTGCTGACCGGGGCTGCGGTGGCATTGGCCGGCTTCGCCGGTACGGAGTACGCCCTGCTAAAGGCCGAAGAGGCGCTATACCGCGCCGAGATGGCGGTGGAACTCGAAGCCGAGGTGACCCGGGCCAAGGCCGAGGTGAAGGGGATGCTCGAGAGCGGCACGACGGGCAGCGCCACCGTGCTCGAGCAGCAGCTCGAAGTGGCGACGCGTCGCGCCGAGGCGTCCGGCGGGGTGAGTGAGCGGTACCGTATCGTCGGGGGCGACGGATAACGACGGCTGCGGGACGACCAGGCTGGACAGTCCGGGCGCTGACGGTTACGATGTTGCCGCTTCATAGCAAGCAAGCGCCCATAGCTCAGCTGGATAGAGTACTGCCCTCCGAAGGCAGGGGTCGTAGGTTCGAATCCTACTGGGCGCGCCAATAACATCAGCAAAAACGGTCACTTAGCTTCTAACGGCGGTGGCCGTTCTTGTCTCTTTCCGAGCACTGAGCTCGCTCAGCTTGGATTTGCCTGATTTAAGGTGCCCGGATACTGTCGGTTTACCTCGAGCAGCCCCTGGGCTCAGCGCCACCGCGCATAATGCCAGCCCCACGGAAGCAAGGAAGATTCGCACGCTAGTCGAATCCTTGGTGGTGATAGCCAAGAGCAAGGCTATTGTTCCAAGTGCTAGTGCAAAGATGAATTTCATAACATTTCCTGATTACGCATATTAGTCAGCTATCGCGCGGCTCGGAGCGATATCGATCCTCCATGTATTTAATTTGATATTTCATGACATCAACACCTGTCTACTGGCAGAAGTAACTCACCTGCCGCTTTACTGGTGTTGTTCATAAACAGGTTGGGCGTTGCTTAAAGCAGCCGGAGACTCAGTCAAGATAGGCGGAAATTGCGTCCATGTAAGATAGTTGAATCCGCGCCCGTTCGCCCCAGAAATCCAGGGCTTCAGCATCAAGCGAGGTTGATTTAATTTGCACGAAAGAACTGGCTTTAAGGTTCATGGTTTTCATGAGTGTTGCTCCCAATAGGTTTGTATTATCACGCCTCTAGCGCTGAGCGCCACATCCTGTGTAGGCACTTCCTTTGCCACGCTCAACCGAGGATGGACCTTATGGCACTCACTCACTGTGCGCTGGCGAACGCAGCGTTGTGGAATCGCGCGTATATAATGGGATCGATGCCTCTACTACTCCAAGAATATCTTCGAAGTAGGCTCACTATGACATCGTCCGGCGTGCCCTGGGCGTGGCGAGGTGCCTACCCCGGTAATGGAGCCTCTTTCACCGTGGAATGCCCACCTCAGGTGGCGCTTCGGTGATCGTAAATGCCCCCAGCTCCCCCCCAAGCCTATGAAATGCCGGGGCATTGCTATGGCCAATGGGCCGATTTGCACTAGTGATTGGTGTTGTCTCCTCCCGCTGGCCATATTCGTCCGTACAGCAGAAAAGCACGCCATGAAGCAATTCAGGCTGGGTCAAAACCCCGCGACGCAGGTCGCTTGAGGACGAAGGAGACAACAAGATGCAACTTCCATCGCTGATCGAGATTCCCAACGGGCAAAAGGTTTTTCCCACCTTCTCGGACGCCGAGATGCAAGGAAGGCTGGCGCGCCTCAGGAAGGCCATGGCAGCCAATGATATCGACGCTGTGGTGATGACGTCATATCACAACATCAACTACTTCAGCGATTTCGTCTATTGCAAGTTTGGGCGTGACTATGGCCTTGTCGTCACGCAAGACCGCTTCACGACCGTCACCGCCAATATCGACGGCGGCCAGCCTTGGCGGCGCAATCGCCTGGGCGACAATATCGTTTATACCGACTGGCAAAAGGACAACTTCTTCAAGGCGGTCAAGCAGCTCTGCGAAGGCCGCCGCCGGGTCGGCGTCGAGTTCGATCACCTGACGCTGCAGAACCAGCAGAAGTTCCTGGCGGCCCTGGGTGAGGTGGAGCTGGTGGATATCGGCATGCCGACCATGCAGATGCGCATGATCAAGTCTGCCGAGGAGATCGCACTGATTCGCCAGGGCGCGCGTGTTGCCGACGTGGGTGGCGTGGCCGTGCGCGATGCCATTACCGCTGGCGTGCCGGAATACGAAGTGGCGCTGGCGGGCCAGGCTGCCATGGTGCGCGAGATCGCCAAGACCTATCCGAACAGCGAGCTGATGGATACCTGGGTCTGGTTCCAGTCGGGCATCAACACCGACGGCGCCCACAATCCGGTGACCAGCCGTCGCGTCCAGCCCGGCGACATTCTGAGCCTGAACACCTTCCCGATGATCTCGGGCTACTATACCGCTCTGGAGAGGACCCTGTTCTGCGAACACGCCTCCGATGAGCACCTGCGGCTGTGGGAGGCAAACTGCGAGGTCCACCGCCGGGGCCAGGAGCTGATCAAGCCCGGGGTGCGCTGCTGCGACATCGCCCATGAGCTCAACGACATCTTCGCCAAGCATGACCTGCTCCAGTACCGCACCTTCGGCTACGGCCATTCCTTCGGTACCCTGAGCCACTACTATGGCCGTGAGGCGGGCCTGGAACTGCGCGAGGATATCGAGACGGTGCTCGAGCCCAACATGGTCGTCTCCATGGAGCCCATGATCATGGTGCCGGAAGGGCGTCCGGGGGCCGGCGGCTACCGCGAGCACGACATCCTGGTGGTCAACGAGCATGGGGCCGAGAACATCACCGGCTTCCCGTATGGGCCGGAGCACAACATCATCAAGTAATTGAGCGAGGGGGCCTCTGGCCCCCTTTCTGCGTATAAGAATAAAAGAAAATATAGGAGTCTGGATATGGTCCTGCACTCGGGCCCCTTCAAAGGGGTGAATCCGCTGGTCTCTCTGGTGTCTGTCGCCCTCATAGCGGCCTTCATCGCTCTCGCCATCCTCTTCCCTCAAACGACCACCGAGCTGATCGACCGGGGAAGAACCTATGTGACCTTCTACTTCAACTGGTGGTATGTCGGGCTTGCAGCGAGCTTTCTCATTTTTCTTGTTGCCCTGGCGTTCAGCAAGTATGGACGACTCAAGCTGGGCGCTGACGATGACAAGCCGGAGTTCGGCTACTTCACCTGGTTTGCCATGCTCTACGCGGCCGGGCAGGGCATCGGCATCATCTTCTGGTCCATTGCCGAGCCGATCATGCACCTCTCCCACGGGACCCCCTTCTCGTCGGCGGTGGGCAACGGCGAGGCAGCCGATGTGGCGATGCGCCTTGCCTACTTCCACTGGGGGCTAAATGCCTGGGCCATCTACTGTATCGTTGCTCTCAGCCTGGCGCTGATGGCCTATCGCTACGGAAAACCGCTCAGCATTCGCTACACGCTCTATCCCATCCTTGGAGAGCGAGTCAATGGCTGGATTGGTAACCTCATCGATATCATTGCTGTCTTTGCCACCCTGTTCGGCATTGCTACCTCTCTGGGGCTTGGCGTACAGCAGATCAATGCTGGGCTTAACTATCTGTGGGGTGTGCCTGTCAGTAGCCTGGTACAGGTTACGCTGATTGCCGGCATCACCGTGCTGGCACTGATTTCGGTACTGACGGGCCTGAAGCGGGGTATCAAGTATCTCTCCCAGGCTAACATGTGGCTGACCTTCCTGCTGCTGGCCTTCTTCTTCATCTTTGGCCCGACCCGCTACATCATCGGCGGCTTCCTGGACTCCATGGGTGACTACCTGAGAACGGTGATACCCCTGAGCTTCTATACCGGCAGCAACGCTACGGCTGCCAATGGGGGCGACTCCTGGCAGGACTCCTGGCAAGGCTGGTGGACCGTCTTCTATTGGGGGTGGTGGATGTCCTGGGCACCGTTCGTCGGGGTCTTCGTGGCGCGTGTCTCCAAGGGAAGGACCATCCGAGAGTTCATCTTTGGCGTGGTAGGTGTCTCGTCACTACTCTCGTTTGTCTGGCTGTCTGCCTATGGAGGCACGGCCATCTATCAAGAGCTCTTCGGCAGCGGGGGAATTTCCGATGCGGTCGCCAATGATGTCTCCCTTGCGCTCTATGCCACTTTCTCGGCGATGGACTTGGGCATTCTCGGGGTCTTGGCCGGGTTCTTCGGCACGGTACTGGTGGCAACCTATTTCATAACCTCATCCGACTCGGGCACCCTGGTCATCACCACCATACTCAGCGAAGGTGCCCCGCATCCGCTGGCACGGCACCGCATCTTCTGGGGCGTCACGGAAGGAGCCATAGCCGCCGTACTGCTTCTGGTGGGGGGCACCTGGGCATTGTCGACCCTGCAGACGGCAGCCATCCTCTCGGCGCTTCCCTTCTCGATCATCATGGTGCTGATGGCCTACTCGATCCTGCGAGCCGTTCAGCAAGACAGCTACTTTCTCGAGCAGCATGCGCTAACGTCCGCTGCGGAGGCAAAGATCTGATGAATAGCGTCAAGATAGCGGAAATGGACTGGGTAACCTATCGCGACACGGTGGGGCAGGGTACCTGCAAGATCCTGCTGCCCGTTGGTGCCATCGAGCAGCATGGGCCCCATATGTCGTTGAACCCTGATGTGCTGATCCCGGAGCATATTGCCTGCCGGGTGGCCGAACGAAGTGGCAACATGCTGGTTGCCCCGCCCATCGCCTATGGCTACAAGTCCCAGGTCAAGTCGGGTGGAGGAAACTTCTTTCCAGGCACCACCTGCGTGAGTGGCCGCGCCCTGGAGGAGTACGCCTATGACGTGATCCTCGCGTTCATGGCGCACGGGAACCGTGAGTTCATCGTCCTCAACGGCCACTACGAGAATTCGATGTTCCTGGTGGAGGCCGCCGACCGTGCCGTGAAACATGCCAGACTCGCCGGCATCGAGATCAAGGTCGTGCTGCTCTCCTACTGGGACTTCATCAACGAGGCCACCATCGAGAAAGTCTTTCCGGACGGGTTCTCGGGCTGGGCGGTCGAACACGGGGGCGTGCTCGAGACCTCGATCATGCTCAAGATCCATCCCGACCTGGTGGACATGTCGAAGGCCGTGGATATTGCACCGGCCGAGTTCCCACCCTATGACGTCTTCCCGCCCGACCCCAGTTGGGTGCCGAGTTCGGGAACCCTGTCATCACCGGCGAAAGCAACGGCCGAGAAAGGCGGATGGATACTCGATGAGTGCATAGAGAAGATTTCTCGAACCTTCGGTTAAGCCACAGGCACTGCCAGCCCATGCGCTGGCAGTGCGCCGCTCATATATTGGCCAGTCCCGAGCGCAGGAAATCGAGCACGTGGCGGGATGCGACATTGAGCTCGCGCTCCTTGTAGTACAGGCCGATGCAGACGCTCTCGAGTTCCGGCAGGTCCCTGGCACTGCTGGCATGCTTCAGGTTGTCGGGTATGACCGATTTGGCCATGGCCGTGATCCCTAGGCCCTCCTCGACCGCCGAGAAGATGCCCAGCAGGCTGGTGCTCGTGTACATGAACCGGAAGGGGTGTTGCTGGCCCTGCAGGGCCTCCTCCATGATGGCGCGGTAGACACACCCCTGGGGGTAGGCAATTAGCGGGATGGGCTCCTCATAGCCATTGATGAGGCGGCTGTCCTTGTAGACCCATTCCAGATTCTCCAGCCGGTAGTCCCGGGCGTCCCTGTCCTCGTTCTCCTTGGCGCGCTCCATGGCCAGGGCGATGTCATAGTGCCCCTTTTGATAGCGCTGAAGGATCACCTTGCTGATTTCACAGTCCACTTCCACGATGATGTTGGGATAGACCCGGGACAGGTTTCGCAACGCCTTGGGCAGGAAGGCCAACTCGAAGTCATTGGGAATGCCGAGCCTGACCTTGCCGGAAACATTGTCTCCCCTGACCTTGGCAATGATCTGATCATTGACCTCCAGAATCCGCCGCGCAGCCTCATAGAGATATTCCCCATCCTCGGTCAGCTCGAGGCTGGAGCCCCGCAGGAAAATCTTGGTATTGAGTATCTCTTCCAGCTTCTTTATCTGGAGGCTGATCGCCGGCTGGGAGCGGCCGAGTAGCTCGCCGGCGCTGGTGAAGCCTCCCAGATCCTTTATCGTGACGAAGGTCCTCAGCAGGTCGGTCGGTATATTCGTCATAGGCTTACCTTTGTCATGTCTGACGCGCCGGGCCATCGAGCTGGAAAGCAACACTAATTCCGAGTGCATCGTCTCGAGTATATCGCACGGAGCCACGCCAGCGGCGTCATGGGGCGTGCCCAGGTGTTGGAGAGGGTTGCGACAGCATGCAGGCAGGGAGGGGACTCCCCTGGTGCGCATATTGGTTGCCTGCCCTGGCGAATGCGTTAGAGTCGAGCCATGAACGATATCAAAGGCACTACCCGTGCTGCAGACCGAGCCCCTAAGAGCGCCTCGTTGATCGATATGGCAGCAGGTGCGTCGCTCTCTGTCGGTTTCGTCCTGCTGCACCGCTTTACCCTGTTCCCCTTTGCGGCCTTTGTCGACTGCCTGCGACTGGCGGCCGACGAGGGTGATCGCAGCCGCCAGCTGCGCTGTCACTGGACCTTCATGACCAGCACTGGTCAGGAGGCCGTTTCCAGCTGCGGTGCTGCGGTCTCACCCTGCCTGACGTACCGGGATCCCGCTGAATTCGACTACATCGTGGTGATCGGCGGTGTCCAGGACCAGCAGGACCGGGTCGATACCACGGCGCTGGCCTACCTGCGCCAGGCGGCGGCTGCCCAAGTGCCGCTGGTCGGGCTGTGTACCGGGGTATTCGCCCTTATCCAGGCGGGGCTGATGAAGGATCGGCGCTGCTGTGTCAGCTGGTATCACCACCACGACATGGTCCAGCGCTTTCCCGCCATCGAGCCGGTGGCCGATCGGCTCTTCATCGATGATGGCGACCGCATCACCTGCGCGGGAGGCGCGGCAGGGGCGGACCTGGCCGCCTACCTGGTCGAGCGGCACCTGGGGAAAGCGTGGGCCATGAAGAGCCTGCATATCATGCAGCTCGACGAAGCGCGCACCGGGGTCCATGCGCAACCGCAGCCGGTGGTCTTCGGCAAGGTCGAGGATCGCCTGGTGCGTCGCTCCATCGCCCTTCTCGAGCAGCACCTGGGTGAAGCGATCTCGATGGAGGTGCTTGCCGAGCGCGTAGGGACGTCGCGTCGCAATCTGGAACGTCGCTTCCGCGAGGTGCTGGGCGTCGGCCCCCAGAAGTTTGCCCGAGACCTGCGGCTGCGCTACGGGCTCTGGCTGCTGCACTACACCGGCAAGAGCATCACCGAGATCGGCGAGCGCTGCGGTTTCGCCGATACGCCGCACTTTTCCCGCCACTTTCGTAGCGCCTTCGGCATGACACCATCACAGATGCGCAAGCGTGCCAGCGAGCCCGGCGGTGACAAGGTCGACCCCTTCTTCCTGCATGTCGAGGGCCGCCCGGCGCTCTGAGCCGCCTTCCCCCTTCCCCTCGCCCTGTTCCTTCGGCTTCAAGCCAATGCAGCTTCCCGGGCCCCGGTCCGGTCATGGCCGCGTTCTGAATCGGCTCGCGCGTTCAGGGAGTCTGTCGCATTTATTCAATCTTTCTCCCTCCCCCAGGCCTTTAATCGCTGCATGAGCTGAATACCTTCGCGCTGATTATCTGCGCATAAGGATTTCAAATTTTTCATGCAGGCAGGTTGCCGATAGATTCGAAGACACACCCTGCTCAGTACCGATAACAACAGGAGTCAGTCATGAACCAGGTTGGCCTCACCACATTCGATTCCCAGATTGCCGCTGCAATCGCCGACGAGGTGGCCCGGCAGGAAGCCCACGTCGAGCTGATCGCTTCCGAGAACTACGCCAGCCGCGCGGTAATGGAGGCCCAGGGCACTCAGCTGACCAACAAATACGCCGAGGGCTATCCTGGCAAGCGTTACTACGGCGGCTGCGAGCACGTCGATGTGGTCGAGAAGCTTGCCATCGAGCGCGCCTGCGACCTCTTCGGTGCCGACTATGCCAACGTCCAGCCCCACTCCGGCGCCCAGGCCAATGCCGCGGCGTTCATGGCCCTGGTGAAGCCGGGTGATACGGTACTTGGCATGAGCCTGGCCCACGGCGGCCACCTGACCCACGGGGCGGCACCCAACTTCTCCGGCAAGCACTACCACGCCGTGCAGTACGGCCTGAACCCGGAGACCGGCGAGATCGACTACGAGGAGGTCGAACGCCTGGCTCGCAGCCACAAGCCGAAGATGATCATTGCCGGCTTCTCGGCCTACTCCCGGGTAGTCGATTGGCGCCGCTTCCGCGCCATCGCCGACGAAGTAGGCGCCTGGCTGCTGGTGGACATGGCCCACGTGGCAGGCCTCGTGGCGGCCGGCCTCTATCCGAGCCCGCTGCCCCATGCCCACGTGGTGACCACCACCACCCACAAGACCCTGCGCGGCCCGCGCGGTGGCCTGATCCTCTCCGCCCATGGCGATGCGGACCTCTACAAGAAGCTCAACGGCGCGGTCTTCCCGGGCCAGCAGGGCGGCCCGTTGATGCACGTGATCGCGGCCAAGGCGGTGGCATTCAAGGAGGCCATGAACCAGGACTTCGTACGCTACCAGCAGCGGGTGATCGACAACGCCCGGGCCATGGCTGGAGTCTTCGTCGACCGGGGCTATGACGTGGTCTCCGGCGGCACCGATGACCATCTGTTCCTGGTCTCGCTGATCAAGCAGGGCGTCACCGGCAAGGATGCCGACGCGGCGCTGGGCCGTGCCCATATCACCGTCAACAAGAACGCCGTGCCCAACGATCCCGAGAGCCCCTTCGTCACGTCGGGTTTGCGTATCGGCACCCCGGCAATCACCACGCGCGGTTTCGGTGAGAGCGATAGCGTCGAGCTGGCCGGCTGGATCTGCGACATCCTCGACGTGCTGGCCGAACGCGGCAATACCGATGCCGTGGAAGCCGAGGTGCGCGAAAAGGTCGCCGAGCTCTGCGAACGGCATCCGGTCTACGGTGCTGTTGCCCCGGCAACGGCCGACGAAGCCGCCACTGCCTGAACCCGTATGGGCTGGCCCCGCCCGCGGGGTCGGCCGAGGAGAGAGAACATGCAACGCTATTCAGGATTCGGGCTGGCGAAGCACGCCCTCAGCCATCACGAGAACTGGGAGCGCCAGTGGCGCAATCCCACGCCGAAGAAGCAGTATGACGTGATCATCATTGGCGGCGGCGGCCACGGTCTGGCCACAGCCTACTACCTGGCCAAGGAGCACGGTATCACCAACGTTGCCGTGGTCGAGAAGGGCTGGCTGGGTGGCGGCAACACCGCACGCAACACCACCATTGTACGCTCCAACTACCTTTGGGATGAGTCGGCAGCGCTCTACGAGCATGCGATGAAGCTGTGGGAGGGGCTCTCCCAGGACATCAACTACAACGTGATGTTCTCCCAGCGCGGCGTCATGAACCTGGGCCATACCCTGCAGGACATGCGTGACATCCAGCGCCGGGTCAATGCCAACCGCCTCAATGGCATCGACGGCGAGGTGCTCAACCCCGAGCAGATCCAGAAGATCGTGCCGATCATGGACTGCTCGAAGAATGCCCGCTATCCGATCCTCGGTGCCTCCTGGCAGCCGCGGGCCGGCGTGGCGCGCCACGATGCCGTGGCCTGGGGCTATGCCCGCGCCGCCGATGCGCTCGGCGTGGACCTGCTGCAAAACACCGAGGTCACGGGCTTCAAGATCCGCGACGGTCGCGTCTTTGGCGTTCATACCAATCGTGGTGATATCGAGGCCAATACCGTCGGGTGCGTGGCGGCGGGAAATTCCGGCGTGCTGGCCAAGATGGCCGGCTTCCGCCTGCCGCTGGAGTCCCATCCGCTGCAAGCGCTGGTCTCCGAGCCGCTCAAGCCGGTGCTGGATACGGTAGTGATGTCCAATCATGTGCATGGCTATATCAGCCAGACCGACAAGGGCGACCTGGTGATCGGTGCCGGCATCGACGGCTATAACGGCTATGGACAGCGCGGCAGCTTCCCCACGGTGGAACACACTCTGCAGGCCATCGTCCAAATGTTCCCGATGTTCTCGCGAGTGCGGATGAACCGTCAGTGGGGCGGGATCGTCGACACCTGTCCGGACGCCTGCCCGATCCTGTCGAAGACGCCGGTCAAGGGCCTGTTCTTCAACTGCGGCTGGGGCACCGGCGGCTTCAAGGCCACCCCGGGCTCGGGGCATGTCTTTGCCTGGACCCTCGCCAAGGGGCAGACGCATCCGCTTGCCGCTCCTTTCTCTATCGACCGTTTCCATACCGGAGCCCTCGTCGACGAGCATGGCGCCGCTGGCGTAGCCCACTAGAGGAGCAAGTAACATGTTTCATATCTATTGCCCCTACTGCGAGGAACTCCGTGAGGAAGAGGAGTTTCACCCCAAGGGCCAGGCGCACATTGCCCGTCCCGCAGACCCGGACACCTGCAGCGACGAGGTATGGGGCGACTACCTGTTCTTCCGCGACAATCCCCGCGGTATCCATCATGAGCTTTGGGTCCACGCCGTCGGCTGCCGCAAGTTCTTCAACATTACGCGCAACACCGTGACCTACGAGATCCTCGAGACCTACAAGATGGGTGAACAGCCGACGATCACTGCCGAAAGTCTGGCTAGCCGGGAAATGCAGGGCAACGTCCAGGTCGCCGATGGCGGCCTACAGACCGTGGGCGCCAGTAACGCCGCAGTGGCATCGGCCAAGGGAGAGAAGGCATGAGCAAGTCCTTGAAACAGCCGAACCGTCTTCGTGAAGGCGGGCGTATCGATCGAGCCCGCACGTTGAGCTTTACCTTCAACGGCAAGCGCTACCAGGGCCATGCCGGTGACACCCTGGCCTCGGCACTGCTGGCCAACGGCGTGGATATCGTCAACCGCAGCTTCAAGTATTCGCGCCCCCGCGGCATCGTTGCCGCCGGCCCCGAGGAGCCCAATGCCCTGATCCAGCTGGGCAGCACCGAGGCAGCCCAGGTGCCCAATGTGCGGGCCACCCAGCAGGCGTTGTTCGATGGGCTTACGGCACAGAGCACCAACGGCTGGCCCAACGTCCAGCGCGATGTCATGGGTCTGGTGGGCAAGCTGGGCGGGAGCTTCATGCCGCCGGGCTTCTACTACAAGACCTTCATGGCCCCGGCTTCCATGTGGATGACCTATGAAAAATACATCCGCAAGGGCGCGGGCCTGGGCCGGAGCCCCATGGTGCCGGACCCCGATGTCTACGATCATCTGAACCAGCACTGCGACCTGTTGGTGGTTGGCGCCGGCCCTGCCGGCCTGGCCGCGGCACTGACCGCAGCCCGCAGCGGCGCCCGGGTGATCCTCTGCGACGAGCAGGAGGAGATGGGCGGCTCGCTGCTCGAAAGCCGTGAGCTGCTGGATAGCCAGCCCGCCGCTCAGTGGGCGGAGCAAGTGCTGGCCGAGCTTGCCGGGCGGGCTAACGTCACCCTCTTGCCACGTACCACCGCCAATGGCTACCACGATCACCATTTTGTGACGCTGCATGAGCGGCGCACCGAGCATCTCGGCGAGACCGCGCCGGTTGTCGACGGCGTCCGCTCCTCGCGCTCGCGGATGCATCGCGTGCGCGCCGGCCAGGTGCTGCTGGCCACCGGCGCCCACGAGCGCCCGCTGGTTTACGCCAACAATGACGTGCCGGGCAACCTGGTTGCCGGTGCCGTCTCTACCTACATTCGGCGCTATGGCGTGGTGCCGGGTACCAAGCTGGTGCTCTCCACCACTAACGACCACGCCTACCGCGCCGCCCTGGACTGGCATGACTTTGGAAAAGGGGCAGGCCGTGAGGTGGTGGCCATCGTCGATGCGCGCCCGGCGCCGGACGGCGAACTGGTGGAACAGGCCCGCGCTCGTGGTATTCGCGTCATCACGGGCTCGGCGGTACTGGAGGCCAAGGGTAGCACCCGGGTCAGCGGCGCGCGTGTTGCCGCCATCGACGCCGAGGCCTTCAAGGTCACCGGCCAGGCCGAGACCCTGGCCTGCGACACCATCGCCAGCTCCGGCGGCTACAGCCCGGTGATCCACCTGGCTTCCCACACCGGCGCGCGGCCGTCCTGGAGTGACGACGTACTGGGCTTCGTGCCCGGCCTGGTGAAGGGCGTACATGCCGCCGGCAGCGCCCGCGGGATCCACAACCTGGCGGGAGGGCTGGCCGACGGCGTCGCCATGGCTACGCAGGCCCTCGAGACGCTTGGCCACTCGGCCGGCAATATCGAGTTGCCCCAGGTCGATGTCATCCGCGAAGGCGCTGCCTGTGCGCTCTACCAGGTACCCCATGAGAAGCCGACCCTGCGTGCGCCCAAGCAGTTCGTCGACCTGCAGAACGATGTCACCGCGGGGGCCATCGAGATTGCCACCCGCGAGGGCTTCGAGTCCATCGAGCACGTCAAGCGCTACACCGCCATGGGCTTCGGCACCGATCAGGGTAAGCTTGGCAACATCAACGGCATGGCCATCGCGGCGCGTTGCCTGAACAAGACGATCCCCGAGGTCGGCACCACGGTCTTCCGGCCCAACTATACGCCGGTGACCTTTGGTGCCATCGCCGGGCGCCATTGCCGTGAGCTGTTCGATCCCGAGCGCTATACCGCCATGCACCAGTGGCATGTGGAAAATGGCGCTGAGTTCGAGGACGTCGGCCAGTGGAAGCGTCCCTGGTACTTTCCGCAAGTACGCCCTGACGCCGCCAACGGCGAACGCGAGAGCATGGCGGAAGCGGTGGCCCGCGAGTGCCTGGCGGTGCGTGAGAAGGTCGGCATACTCGACGCCTCGACCCTGGGCAAGATCGATATCCAGGGGCCGGACGCCCGCGAGTTCCTCAACCGCATCTACACCAACAAGTGGGCCAAGCTTGAGGTCGGACGTGCCCGCTACGGCCTGATGTGCCGGGACGACGGCATGCTGATGGACGATGGCACCACCAGTTGCCTGGGCGAGAATCACTTCCTGATGACTACCACCACCGGCGGTGCCGCCGGGGTCATGGAGTGGCTGGAGCTGTGGCACCAGACCGAGTGGCCGGAGCTGAACGTCACCTTCACTTCGGTGACCGACCACTGGGCGACCATGACCATCACCGGGCCGGAGGCGCGCCACCTGCTGGCCGAGATCACCGACATCGATCTCGACCGCGAGCGGTTCAAGTTCATGGACTGGCGTGAAGGCAAGGTGGCCGAGGTGCCGGCGCGGGTCTTCCGCATCTCCTTCACCGGGGAGCTCGCCTACGAGATCAACGTCCAGGCCAACTACGCTTTGCACGTCTGGCAGACCCTCTTCCAGCACGGCGAGAAGTACGGCCTGACGCCCTACGGTACCGAGACCATGCACGTCCTGCGGGCGGAGAAAGGCTTTATCATCGCCGGCCAGGACAGCGATGGTTCGGTGACCCCGGAGGACCTGGGCATGCAGTGGGCCGTCGGCTACGACAAGCCTTTCTCCTGGGTGGGCAAGCGGGCCCTGTCGCGCTCCGATACCCGCCGCACCGACCGCAAGCAGCTGGTGGGTCTGAAGCCGAAGGATCCGAAGGTGGTGCTGGAAGAGGGCGCGCAGATCGTCTTCGACCCGGATCATGCCATCCCCATGCCCATGGTAGGCCACGTGACCTCGAGCTACTACAGCCCGACCCTGAAGAGCGGCTTCGCCCTGGCGGTGGTCAAGGGTGGTCATCAACGAATGGGCGAAACCGTCTACCTGCCCATGGCCGATGGCAAGACCCACGCCGCGGAAATCGTCGGCCCCATCTTCTATGACCCCAAGGGAGAGCGCCAGCATGTCTGAACAAACCGCAAACTGGTTCAACCTCTACGACGCGCGGCCTTCGACCGAGGTCCCGGCGGAGTCTCCGTTGGCTTGGTCCTGTCACAATAGTGGCCGCCCGAAGGCCAGTGACAAAAGCCGTGCAGTGCTGCATGAGCGGGCCATGCTGGGCCATTTGATCCTGCGTGGCGGTGCCATCGTGCTGGACGAGGCGGTGCGCCAGGTACTCGGCTTCGGCCTGCCGGGGCGACCCAACACCTTGAGCCATGACGAGAGCGGAGAGCGTTCGGTCCAGTGGCTCTCGCCGGACGAGTGGCTCTTGATCGTGCCCGGCGGCGAGGAGTTCGCCCTGGAGGGCAAGCTGCGCGAGGCCCTGGGCGACGCCCACTACGCCATCGTCAACGTCAGCGGCGGCCAGACGCTGCTCGAACTGACGGGCGAGAAAGCTCTCGAGCTGCTGATGAAGTCGACGCCCTACGACGTCCACCCCGACGCCTTCCCGGTGGGCAAGGGCGTTACCACGGTGTTCGCCAAGAGCAGCCTGATCCTGCGCCGACCGACGGAGGATCGCTGGGAGCTGGTATTGCGCCGCAGCTTCGCCGACTACTGCTATCGCTGGCTGCTGGATGCTGGCGAGGAGTACGCTATCGGCGTCGAGGCTTGAGATGCTGGGGCCGGTGCGTCACCGGCCCCATTCGGAGAAACGGAAAATGCAAGACAAGAACAACCGCTGGATCCTGACCGCCCAGTGCCCGAGTCGGCTTGGTACGGTGGACGTGGTGACAAGGTTTCTCAAGGAGCAGCGCTGCTACATCACCGAGCAGCAATCCTTCGACGATCACCTGAGCGGCCACTTCTTTATCCGCACGGAGTTCAGACCGGAGGCGGAGGGGTTTGGTGCAGAGGCGTTCCAGGCTGGTTTTGCCGAACGTGCCGCCGAGTTCGAAATGACTTTCGAGCTGACCGCACCGGGCACGCGAATGCCGGTGGTAATCATGGTCTCCAAGGCCGATCATTGCCTCAACGACCTGCTCTATCGCTATCGCACCGGTCAGTTGCCGATCGATATTCGCTCCATAGTCTCGAACCACCCCGACCTGGCGTCTCTGGCGGAGTGGCACGGGATACCCTACCGCCACTTCCCGATCACGCCGGAAACCAAGCCCGAACAGGAGGCGCAGGTTCGGGAGGAGATCGAGGCGAGCGGTGCGGAACTGGTGATCCTGGCCCGCTACATGCAGGTGCTCTCCAGCGAGATGTGTACCAGGCTCTCGGGCCGGGCGATCAACATCCACCACTCCCTGCTGCCCGGCTTCAAGGGTGCCAAGCCCTACCACCAGGCGTATGAGAAGGGAGTAAAGCTGGTTGGCGCCACTGCCCACTACATCAACGACGACCTGGACGAGGGGCCGATCATCACCCAGGGGGTGGAGCCGGTCGGACACGCCGATTACCCGGAAGACCTTGTCGCCAAGGGGCGTGATATCGAGTGTCTGACCCTGGCTCGTGCGGTGGCCCTGCACGTGGAGCGTCGCGTATTCCTGCACGCCAGCCGTACCGTGGTCTTCGACCGGTAGCCGTCCGAGGCTTGGAACTTGGTGGGAGCCCTGTGGGTTGCACAACGTCACGGTGGCTCCTTGTTAGCCAGGATATTTTAATTATTAGAAGCGCGAAAAGACTTGAAATAAGTTCGAGACGTTACACATTAAAGATGGGTAAAATCTCTGCCGGTAATCAAAAAAACGATACCGCTCTGGGCAGGGGGAGCATGAACAGGACAACACACTGGTTGACCGCTTTCGCTGCGTCGCTGGTCATGATGAGCAGTGGTGCGGCACAGGCCAATTTCGATTTTTCCACGACACTCGACGATCGCATCGAGCCGGCCTTTTCCCAGGCCGGGTTCCTTCACGCGCTCGATGCCATGGCGATGCCGGCCGGCCTGACGCCGGATGAGATCTGGGTCAGCGTGGACCTGAAGAGCCGCCTGGTCATGGTCTATCGCGGTGAAAACGTGATGAAGCGGATCGAGCACCTGGCCTATGGGGCGGGAGGGGCGGCTCCGCTGCGAGCGAAGGGTAGCTCCATGACGCCGCTGGGCGAGTTCCGTGTGGATCGGATTAATCGAGCCTCGCGCTTCGGTCTCTTCTTCGGTATCGATTACCCCAATGCCCAGGTGGCCTCCGAAGCGCTTAGGGTCGGCAAGATCACTCCCGAGGAGTACCACTATATCGCCTCCTACCGGGCGCGCCATGGCAGGGCACCGCATACCACGGCCCTCGGGGGGCTGATCGGCCTGCATGGGTTGGGCAGAGGCGATCCCGATGTGCATCGAAGCTTCGACTGGACGGAAGGGTGTGTCGCCGTCGATAACTATCAGATCCGCGCGCTGGATCCCTGGCTCAACATCGGTACCCGGGTCGTGATCCGGGGTTAATCCGATTAAGGGAGGGTTGGCGCAGCATCGATGCAAAGGCGGTCACGGCCCTGATGCTTGGCTTCATAGAGGCTGGTGTCGGCACGCTGGATGATCTGCCACGGGTCACGGTCACTGTCGCGGAGCTCGCTGAGCCCCAGGCTCAGCGTGTAGCGGATCACGCCGGCCTCTGTCTGCACGGGATGCGCACGGTTGATCTCCAGGATGCGTTTTGCCACCAGGCAGGCCTCCTCCGGACTTGTTTCGGGCAGCACCACCACGAACTCCTCACCGCCATAGCGGGCAAGATGGTCCTGGATGCGAAGCATGCTGCGGGTCACCTGGACGATCTCCTTGAGCACCTGGTCGCCGACCAGGTGACCGTATTCATCGTTGATCCGCTTGAAGTTATCCACATCCATCAGGATGATGGACAGCGCATGGCGCGAGCGCCGTGAGCGCTGAAACTCCTGCTGGAGCTGCTGCTCGAAGAGTCGTCGATTCCCCGCCCCGGTCAGCCCATCCCGGTCGGCCAATTGCTGCAGGGCCGCCTCGGCCTCGCGACGCCGCTGGATCTCCTCCTTGAGGCGTCGGTTGGTGAACAACAGATACCCGGCAAGGCCTGCCGCCACGACAACTACGCTCATGAAGGGCAGTAACCAGCGCCAGAGGGTGAGCAGCAGGGTGGTGAGGGTCGGAGGAGCAGGCTGGAACAGGAAGCCCTCCAGCTCATAGCCGTCGATCATGCCCATGGCCAGGTACTGGTCACCGATACTCTGCCAGCGCTGTGGGTTGCTGTAACCGATCTCGATGAGACTCGGTTGCATCAGCTCGCGAACCTGTTCGGCCTCATGCAGCAGCAGGTCGCGATCGATATCACCATGGCGCCTGGGGTAGGCCTCCAGGATCAGGTCGACGGTCTCCTCGACATTTTCAAAGGCATACACCCAGCCTCTGATGGTGGCCTTGCGGAAGGCCGCGACGCGTTCTGGGTGCTGTTCCACCAGGGCCTGGCGCGTGAACAGCAGGTCCCCATAGAAATCGATCCCGTAGTCGGCAGGCCGGATGATCACCGGCACCTCGCCATGCCGTCTGACGGCATAGAGGCCATCGGTCGAGTAGGCCGGCACCAGCTGTGTCCGGCCCGCGTAAAGGTCCTGCAGGTTCCAGCTCGGTGCGGCGTTGTTCAGCGATTCGAGATTGACCCCGGCGGCGAGAAAGGTAGCCAGCGTTTCGGCACTGATTCGCTCATCCACTCCCGGCAGCGTGACGCTGATCGGACGATCACCGACCTCCTCAAGTCGAGAAAAACCGAAGCGCTCCAGGGTCAGGAACACCAGCGGCGAGCGCTGCATGATATTGGCCACCACCATGACCGGCTCACCGCGGGCACGATGCAGGAGCAGGTCCGAGCGGGACACGCCGAAGTCAGCCCGTCCGGTGACCACCTCCCGCACAGGATCCGCCGCCCGGCCAGCGGCATGGTACCCACCATCGCGAATTTCGACGTCCAGGCCGGCTTCCTGGAAGTACCCCTGCGCCTTGGCCGCGTAGTAGCCGGCATACTGGAACTGGTGATACCAAAGCAGCTGCAGGCTGACCGGTGTCAGAGGCGCTTCGTTGGCAAGCAGTGGCCGCGGTGAGGCGAGCAGGCCCAGTGCCAGCAGTAGCGTGATACACACAGTCAGGAGGCATCTGCCGGAACGGTTGGGCATAGTTGCCCCCAGTGGGATAGATGGCTCACCAAGTGTAACCAGAATGCAATAGGAAGACAGCTGTTTACGGCAGTGAAGCTGATGCGGGGATGGCGGGAGAAATGCCGTTTATTCCCCGTTTATTGGCTGATCGGGCGGCAGGTGCAGCGCGTAAGCTGGGCGTGATCAGGCTGGTACCGGCCAGCCACATTGCCATGCCGAGAGGCAAGGAGGAGTTGCAGCGCTCGCTGCGACAGCCTATGCGCCCTTCCCGTCTCGCACGCTGGACGGCCGGGTGATACACAATGAGCGCACGGCCGACCTGGCCCCCACCGGGCGGCAGCAGGATATCGAGCTGGGCTACCGTTTCCGATCGAGCCGGCACGGTCTCCTGCAGTTGAACCTGAGCCACACACTGGAGCCGGAACATGATCGTTCTGCCCGCTCTGACACGGCGGTGGTCGTCAACTATCAAGTCGCGTTTTGAGCCGTTGACAGGTTTTACAGGCTCTTGATTTCGATAAGGTGACCGATAATGGGGTAGCCGGCTTTCTTGGCGGCCTTTTCGGCTTCGAGCTGTGCCTCGAGCTTGGAAATGCTGGTGGAGTGGTGTTCGAAGACGCTGTCCTGCTCGAGAGACCGCGTGCGTACCGCTAGCCTGACAAGATGTCCCGTCTTGTAGGAGCTGGCCGATTGCCCTGGTGACCTGGCTTCCTTGTCGGGCGCTGGGCGGGGCTGTCGCTTGCTCTCCTGCTTGGGATTTTGAAAGGCGTTGATTTCACGCCGCATTGACTCTTCAAATTCCTGTAGCTCTGTCTTCATTGGCTCTCTTTAACGTCGGTAAGGTAATCAAGCTCAAGGTGGCGTTAGTGAGTATCAGTTTCACTAATCGAAGTTGGTAATCGTGTTGCATCACATATAGCGGTTGGGCCGCAGCGTCATCCAGTAATGTCCCGGCCAGACCAGGGCAAAGTGGCGAGGTAAGTCTCGAAGTGGCAGGGATCTGGCGAACCAAGGTCGACGTTGCGCTGCTATCTCTCGTCGCCCTTAGTGTGAGCCCTCTGTTGCCTGCTTGGGTGCTGCTGCAGTGAATCTTGCTTGATAGTCTGGCCTGTTCAATAACCCAGGTTATGAGTCGTTCGCCTGGACTCGAATAAACAGCGGCAGGGCACCACGCATTCGCAGTTGGAATCGCCGCAGTTCTGAAGAATATCCAAACCTCAGTTGCCGAACAACCTGAAAAAATAGCCCTCCTTATCGACACGTGACGAACGACAAGGTCTGGCTCGGTCGACCAGAGGGCGCCTGACTTCAACGGCGATGGCCTGCGGTCGATATGTGATGGCTGCCAAGACGCACTGAATGCGCCATGATGGTGTGAGTGTAACCGTGCAGGAGCCACCGATGCCATTTTCACCTGTCTTACTCAAGGGGCGCCTGACGCTTGTGTGTCTGGTTTGCGCACTCCTGTCGAACCCCATTGCCGTTCAGGCCGGCTCCTGTCCCGCGCCCGGGCAGTGGTTGCAACCCGAGGGGGCGGGCCTGGCAGCGAATGACCTCTTTGCCGAGCTGGCCGAGCGCGATGTGGTGCTGCTGGGTGAGCAGCACGACAACATGGATCATCATCGCTGGCAGCTGCATACCCTGGCGGGCTTGCATGGGCGTCGGCCCAATATGGTCATCGCCCTGGAGATGCTGCCGCGAGAGGCGCAGCCGGCGCTCGATGCCTGGGTAGCGGGCGAACTCAGTGAACAGGCGTTTATTGATGAGAGTCGCTGGAACACCGCCTGGGGCTTTGATCCGGCCCTCTACCTGCCCATCCTGCATTTTGCCCGTCTGCATCGGGTGCCACTCAAGGCGGTCAATGTGACCCCGGAGCTGCGTGGACGGCTGGTCGAGGAGGGCTGGGAGGCGGTGCCGGAAGCCGAGCGCTTCGGTATCACCGCACCGGCCGAGCCGCCGGCTGCCTATCGCGAGCGCCTGGCGGAGGTATATGCGCAGCATCCGTCTCGTGGCGACGAGGCGGGGCTCGAGCGCTTCATCAATGCACAGCTGGTTTGGGATCGGGCCATGGCTTACGGCCTGGCAGAAGCCGTAGAGGGTGCGGAGATGGTCGTCGGTCTGATTGGCCAGGGCCATCTGCAGTTCGAACATGGTGTGCCCCATCAGTTGACGGCCCTTGGCATTGAAAACCAAGCGACGCTATTGCCCTGGGCCGTGGGCGGGGAGGCGTGTGGACCACCGCCGGACGGCCTGGCCCGGGCTGTCTTCACTCTCGACGAGAGCCGCCATGAGGCAAGCCCTCCTATGCAGCTGGGCGTCTACACCACGCCCCATGAATCCGGTGTCGAAATTCATGCCATTCTCGAGGGCTCGGTTGCCGAACAGGCGGGCCTCGAGGCAGGTGACATCATTCTCCAGGCCGCCGGGGAGTCCCTGGCACGTCCCTCCGACCTGACCGGCCTGATACGCCAGCAGCGTCCGGGCACCCTGCTGCCGCTGTTCATACGTCGAGACGGCGATGAGCGGGAGGTGCTGGCTCGCTTTCCGCCGCGGTCAACGTGAGAGATCGAGGAATGTTGGGTTGTGCCTGGCGAGTGGTAACGGCGCTGCTGCTGGTCTTGTCGCTGGCGCTGCCGGCCCATGGCAGTGAGTCTGCCCAGAGTGAGGGCGCGAGTGAGAGTGAACGCGAGGTGCTGCTGAGCGTGTTGCTGGAACCCTCCTCGCAGCGGATCCAGGGTGAAATGATCGTGCGACCGCCCCCTCTCACGGGCACGTTCCGGCTCGATCCGGGGCTCGAAATCAGCGAGGCGCTGGTCGATGACAGGGCATTGTTCCTGCAGGAGAGTGCGGCAGGGCGCTATCGCCTGGCGATGCCACCGAAGGCCGAGTCCTTGACGCTGCGCTGGAGCGGCAGGCTCGAAGCCGAGGATGGCCGGATGGTGTCACCGGAAGGCAGCCTGTTGGCGGGTGACGGCGGCTGGTATCCACAGTTTGCCGAACTGGGGCCCTTTGCGCTGCACATCGAGGTTCAGGTGCCGGATGGCCAGCGGGCGGTTGCCACGGGATCGTTGGTGGAAGAGCCACTTGTTGATGACATGGGCTATCGGGTACGGCATTTCCACCCGCGGACCGAGTGGGCCGAGCTGGCCACGGGGCCGTGGCGGGAGCGCCAGCAGACGGTGGATGGCGTGCGCGTGCGCACCCTGTTCCCCGCCGAGCTGGATGACGCTCAAGCCGAGACCTATCTCGCTCACTCCGGCCGCTACCTCGCCCAGTTCAGTGAGCGTGTCGGGGGCTACCCTTACGACAGCTTCACTATCGCTGCGTCACCGGCGCCGCTGGGGCTGGCCTTTCCCGGCTTCACCCTGCTCGGTGAGCGGGTGATTCCGCTGCCGTTCATACCGCACACCTCGCTGGCGCATGAGCTGATGCATGCCTGGTGGGGTGCCGGTGTCCGGGTGGACTACCCCAGCGGCAACTGGTCGGAGGCCCTGACCACCTACCTGGCAGACTATCATCTGGATGAGTTGCGTGGTGAAGCCAGCGACACTCGTCGCCGCTGGCTCGTCGACCTGGCAGCGTTGCCCGACACCTTCGACCGGTCGCTGGTGGACTTCCGCGGTAGTCGCGACCCCGCCATGCGGCTGCTGGGCTATCAACACGGTGCGATGCTGTTTCACATGCTGCGACAACGCATCGGTGACGAGGCGTTCGATGTCGGCCTCAAGCGCTTCGCCGCACGGCATATGCATCAGACCGCAAGCTGGGATGACCTGGCGGTGGCGTTTTCCGAGGCGGCCGACGAGGAGCTGAGAGACTTCCTCGGCGCCTGGCGATACAAGCCGGGGCGACCGGCATTGAGCATGACGGCGGTTGAGCGCCGTGAAACCGAGACGGGCTGGCAGGTAGAGGGCGTGCTCGACCAGGCGGGTGACCACGCACCCTGGCCGCTTCTGGTGCCGGTGGTGGCTGAGACCCGCAGCGGCCCCGTGCGCCATGATGTCGCGCTCGCGACCCGGCAGGCCAAGTTTTCGCTATCGTACGACGCAGAGCCCCTTTCCCTTACCGTAGACCCTGACCATGACCTGCTGCGCCAGCTTGACCCGGCGCCGTTCATCCTGAGACACGTCGCCCTGCATCCCGAAAGCCGCCTGCTGGTGCTGCCGAAGGCGCTGGAGGCCCAGGGTAAGGAGTGGGTACAGCAGGCCCTGGGCCGGCCCCTGGCCCCGGTTGGTGAACCGGCTCTCGATGGCGAGGCGCCGCTACTGGTGCTCGGCAACGACGACGAGGTTGCCAACTGGCTGGCCGGGCAGGCGTTGCCCGAGCCGTCGGCGCTCCTGCCTGCCTTGGGTGAGGCGAGGATGTGGACGCTGCCGGAAAGCCGGGTAGCGGTCGTGAGTGCCGCTGAACCTGATCATCTGCGTCGGCTGGTGGCGTCACTGAGGCACCACCAGCATCGCAGCTATCTGGTCCAGGACGCTGAGGGGGCGACCCTCGAGGCCGGTGTATGGCCGCTGGACGAGGCGGGGCTGCGCGTCGAGTTCTCGTCCTCGCGCTGATGCGGAGCGGGGCGCAGGGGCGTATCGAATGCGTTATCGTACCGGGTGCGCCTTGCCCCTGGCTGGCGTCTGTTTCATTATCGGCATCGCCAACACGATGTCGCGAACCAGTTCTGGAGGAGTATCTTGGCCATTTCCCGTTTTGCCGATCTGCTGGAGGAGGCGAAGCAGCAGCCGGAGCCGCAGCGGCTGCTGTTCGTCTTCACCCGTGCCGAGCTGCCGGACAACCCCACCGTCGAGCAGCGCCAGCGCTTCGAGCAGGGCGAGGGTGGGGTGCTGACCCCGGCGCTATGCGTCGACAAGTCGCCCGAGGAGCTCAGTGACATGGAGGCGCTGGTGGCGGAGTCGCGCAACACCGGCATCGAGTGGGATATCGTGTTCGTGGCAGCCCTGTCCGGCAGCGGCCAGCAGCCACCCTCCGGCGAGGAAGCCGAACGTCATCTTCAGCGTATGGTCGAATCGCTCAAGATGGGGAACATAGGGAGCTTCCTGGCGCTGGATCGCCAGGGAGAGGTGGTGTCGTTTCAATAATTGTTTCAATAAGTTAAGCGCTCGTCATAGGCGTTGCTTATCACCACCATGTTATCATTCAATTTAGTCTATCGGGGCCCGGCGGTTATGATGGGCCTCGTATTCGGATCATCAACCACCGACAAGGAGCACTACTGAATGTCCCTGATCAACACCGAAGTCAAGCCGTTCAAAGCCACCGCTTTCCACAATGGCGAGTTCATCGACGTCACCGAGGAGAGCCTGAAGGGCAAGTGGAACATCTTCTTTTTCTATCCGGCCGACTTCACTTTCGTCTGCCCCACCGAGCTGGGTGACCTGGCGGACAACTACGAAGAGTTCAAGAAGCTGGGTGTCGAGGTCTACGGTGTTTCCACCGATACCCACTTCACCCACAAGGCGTGGCACGACAGCTCCGAGACGATCAACAAGATCCAGTACCCGATGCTGGCCGATCCGACACTGACCATCTCGCGCAACTTCGAGGTGCTGATCGAGGAAGCCGGTCTGGCCGAGCGTGGCACCTTCGTGATCGACCCGGAAGGCAAGATCCAGATCGTCGAGATCAATGCCGGCAACATCGGCCGTAACGCCGAAGAGCTGCTGCGCAAGGTGAAGGCTGCCCAGTACGTGGCCGCCAATCCGAACGAAGTCTGCCCCGCCAAGTGGAAGGAAGGCGAAGAGACCCTGTCTCCGTCCCTGGACCTGGTCGGCAAGATCTAAACGACGCTTGCCGAACCCGCGAGGCTATCCCCTGACCTCGTGAGTTCCACGCCCGGGCGTGCCCCGCCCGGGCGATTCAAGACCAAGACCCTGACCCGACGTGCGCTGGCCCCTGGCCTCGCAGGGCGTCGAGTCATGCCTGTTTCATGAGCGAGACATGAGGAAGCCGCTGTCATGTTGGACGACAATCTGAAGAGCCAGCTGCAGACGTATTTGCAAAAGGTCACCCAACCGTTCGAGATCGTCGCGTCCCTCGATGACGGCGACAAGTCTCGGGAAATGTTCAAGCTGCTGGAGCAGATCGCCGGCTTGAGCGACAAGATTACCCTGCGCAGCGATGGTCGCGATGTTCGCACGCCGTCGTTCGCCCTGAACCGCCCCGGGGAAGATACGGGCCTGGTGTTCGCCGGGATACCCATGGGCCACGAGTTCACCTCGCTGGTATTGGCCCTGCTGCAGGTCGGCGGCCACCCGCCCAAGGTCTCCGACGAGGTGATCGAGCAGATCAAGAGCCTGGACGATGAGCTGAGCTTCGAAACCTACTATTCGCTCTCCTGCCAGAACTGCCCCGATGTGGTTCAGGCGCTCAACCTGATGGCGGTGCTCAATCCCAAGGTGCGTCATGTGGCCATCGACGGGGCCCTGTTCCAGGACGAGGTGGAGCAGCGCGAGGTGATGTCGGTACCGAGCATCTACCTCAATGGCGAACCCTTCGACCAGGGCCGCATGAGCCTCGAGCAGATCCTGGCCAAGGTCGATACCGGCGCCGCCAGGCGCGAGGCGGCCAAGCTCAACGAGAAGCCGTCCTACGAGGTGCTGATGGTCGGCGGCGGCCCGGCCGGTGCCGCGGCGGCCATCTATGCCGCGCGCAAGGGCATCCGCACGGGGGTTGCCACCGAGCGCTTTGGCGGCCAGGTCCTCGACACCATGGCCATCGAGAACTTCATCTCTGTCTCGGAGACCAACGGCCCCAAGCTGGCAGCCGCGCTGGAGGAGCACGTCAAGCAGTACGATGTGGATATCATGCCGCTGCAGCGGGCCGTCAAGCTGGTGCCGGCCACACAGCCCGGCGGCGAGCATGAGGTGGTGTTCGAGTCGGGCGCGTCGCTCAAGAGCCGCTCGCTGATCCTCGCGACCGGTGCCCGCTGGCGTGAGATGGGCGTGCCCGGCGAGGACGAGTACCGCAACAAGGGTGTGGCCTACTGCCCTCACTGCGATGGGCCACTGTTCAAGGGCAAGCGCGTGGCGGTGATCGGGGGTGGCAACTCCGGCGTCGAGGCCGCCATCGACCTGGCCGGCCTGGTCGAGCATGTCACCTTGATCGAGTTCATGGACGAGCTGCGTGCCGATGCGGTGCTGCAGAAGAAGCTTGCCAGCCTGGCCAACGTGGAGGTGATCAAGGGAGCCAGGACCACCGAGGTCAACGGTGACGGCAAGCGGGTCAACGGCCTCACCTACGAGGAGCGGTCAAGCGGCGAGCTGCGTCGACTCGACCTGGAGGGCATCTTCGTGCAGATCGGCCTGGTGCCCAACACCGAGTGGCTGACCGATTCGTCGATCGAGCTTTCCCCGCGTGGCGAGATCGTCGTCGACGATCACGGCATGACCTCGGTGCCGGGTATCTTCGCCGCCGGCGACGTCACCACGGTGCCCTACAAGCAGATCGTCATCGCCATGGGCGAAGGTTCCAAGGCGGCACTGGGTGCCTTCGACTACCTGATTCGTCTCTGACGGCGAGCTTGCCGAGCCGTTCGGCGCAAGCTGTTCCGTATCGCCCCGCAGGCCCAGCCTGCGGGGCGATTGCGTTTAGGAGCCTGTCGGACTTAACGCTGATCTACTGCGAGATCCGGACTTTCGGCCAATTTCATTCGATCTGATTCGTTAAATAGCGGGCTATTCGCCTCATCAGATCGATAAACTTGTCTCGAAATCCAAATCTCTCGCGACGATCGGTCAAATCCGACAGGCTCCTTGGGGCAGGGAATTCGCGGGTTCGTCCAAATGAGCGAGTGAAAGTGGTGGGTATATGGGCTAATGGTAATACGGGAGGCATCTCCACCGGCCCCCGCATGACCCACCATGGCAAGGATGAACCGCATGAACGACAACAACACGATGGCTCGGCTGATGCCGATGATACTGGTGACCCTTGGCGCCACTGGATTGGCACAGGCCAGCACTCTGGAAGACGTGCGCGACCAGGGCCATGTGCGCTGTGGCGTCAACGCCGCCCAGCCGGGCTTCTCGGCGCTGGATGACGAGGATACCTATCGCGGGCTGGATACCGATGTCTGTCGCGCCATTGCCGCCGCGGTGCTGGGCGATGCCGAGAGCGTGCGCTTCGTGCCGCTGGATTCCGTGGAGCGCTTCACGGCAATCCAGTCGGGAGAGGTCGATGTACTGTCGCGCACCACGACCTGGACCTCGAGCCGGGACACCACGATGGGCGTCAACTTCACCGGGGTCAGCTACTACGACGGCCAGGCCTTCATGGTGGCAAGCGACCTGGGTATCAACAGCGCACTGGAGCTGGACGGAGCTGATATCTGCACCCAGAGCGGTACCACCAGCGAGCTCAACCTGGCGGACTTCTTCCGCGTCAATGACATGAGCTACAACCCCATCGTGTTCGACTCACCCGAACAGGCGATTGCCGGTTTCGAAGCGGGGCGCTGCGACGTGCTCAGCTCCGATGCCTCTCAGCTCTACTCCCAGCGCATGCAGTTGCCCGATCCCGACAGCGCCATGGTACTGGCGGACATCATCTCCAAGGAGCCACTGGGCCCGGCGGTCCGTCAGGGCGACGACCAGTGGTTCAATATCGTCAAGTGGTCGCTGTTCGCCATGATCAACGCCGAGGAGATGGGCATTACCCAGGCCAACGTCGAGGAGATGCTCGATTCCGAGGATCCCGATATCGCGCGTCTGCTGGGGCGCGATGGCAACTACGGCGAAGGCATGGGGCTCGAGGCCGACTGGGCTTATCAGATCATTAGCCAGGTGGGTAACTACGGTGAGATGTTCGACCGCACCGTCGGCGCTGGTTCCGAATTCAAGATCGCCCGCGGCCTCAATGCGCTGTGGACGGAAGGCGGTATCCAGTACGCACCGCCGGTGCGTTGAAGGCAACTGCACGATCTTTGTGCACTGGAGGGTGACCGGAGGGCTGGTTGCCCCTTGGTAGGTCAAGGCGTTGGTCGTATTCACTGCCTGGGGAGCGTTGAATAAACGGTATGCCTACAACGGTGCGTTTGTGGAATGATCCTTGCTATGGTCACTCCACATGCCTTGCGCATGGACCTTCTATCCCTAATACGAAGCGAGATATCGACATATGTTGAACAAGAAAAACAAACTGGTTCTGCTGGCCACAGCCGGCGCGATGGTGCTTGGTGCCAATTCCGTGGCACAGGCTTCTACCCTGGATGACACCAAAAACCGCGGTGCCGTTCAGTGCGGCGTGAGTGACGGCCTGCCGGGCTTCTCCGCGCCGGACGACCAGGGCGAGTGGCAGGGGCTCGACGTCGACGTCTGCCGTGCCGTGGCCGCCGCCGTCTTCGGCGACGCCGAGGCGGTGCGCTATATTTCACTGAATGCCGTCGAGCGCTTCACCGCGCTGCAGTCCGGCGAAGTGGATCTGCTCTCGCGCAACACCACCTGGACCACCACCCGCGACACCACTCTGGGCCTGAACTTCGCCGGCGTGAATTTCTACGACGGCATCGGCTTCATGGTCAATACCGACCTGGGCGTCTCCAGCTCCACTGAGCTCGACGGCGCGGCGGTCTGCGTGCAGTCCGGCACCACCACCGAGCTGAACGTAGCCGACTACTTCCGTGCCAACGGCATGACATTCGACCCCATCGTCTTCGATACCTCCGAGCAGACCGTGGGTGGCTACGAGGCCGGTCGTTGCGACGTGCTGACCTCCGATACCTCCCAGCTGGCGGCGCTGCGCATCCAGCTCTCCGACCCCGACGGCTCGGTGATCCTGCCGGAAGTCATTTCCAAGGAGCCGCTGGGCCCGGTCGTTCGCCAGGGTGACGACCAGTGGTTCAACATCGTCAAGTGGTCGCTGTTCGCCATGCTCAACGCCGAGGAAATGGGCATCACCAGCGACAACGTCGACGAAATGCTCGCCTCCGAGGATCCGGACATCGCTCGCCTGCTGGGTGAGGACGGCAACTATGGCCAGGGCATGGGCCTTGAAGCCAACTGGGCCTATAACATCATCAGCCAGGTGGGTAACTACGGCGAAAGCTACGAGCGCAATGTGGGCATGGACTCCCCGCTGCAGATCGAGCGCGGCATCAATGCCCTGTGGACCCAGGGTGGCATTCAGTACGCACCGCCGATCCGCTGATCGAACCGTCCGGGGCGTCGCTTGATGGCGCCTCGAGCCTTGTTATGCCCCGGCCCGGACATTCCGGGCCGGGGCTTGATACCTGCTTGACGGATCCAGGCGGAGAGTCTCTTCATGTCCGTTCGACCACAGGCCCATCCAGTGGGCCCAAAACCGCCTTTCTGGCGTGATCGCGCCAAGCGCGCACTGATCTTCCAGGTATTGCTGATTGCCGCAGTGGCAGCCTTCCTGCTCTATATCATCGGTAATACCCAGGCCAACCTGGCCGCTCGCGGCATCACGACCGGCTTCGGCTTTCTGTCCAATACGGCCGGCTTCGGCATCGTCCAGAGCCTGATCGACTACTCCTCCCAGAGCACCTACGGCCGTACCTTCGTGGTAGGACTGCTCAATACCCTGCTGGTATCGGCGCTGGGGGTAGTGGCGGCCACGATCATCGGCTTCACCGTGGGCATCGCCCGGCTTTCGCCCAACTGGCTGATTGCCCGCCTGGCCAACGCCTACATCGAGATATTCCGCAACATACCGCTGCTGCTGCAAATCTTCTTCTGGTACTTCGCCGTGCTGCGGACCATGCCGAGTGCCCGCGACAGCCTGTCGCTGGGCGAGGTGGTCTTCCTCAACGTGCGTGGTCTCTACCTTCCCGAGCCGCTGTTCGAATCCGGTTTCGGACTGATTCCCCTGACCCTGGGCATTGCCGTGGCGGCGAGCATCGCCCTGGTGGTGTGGAACAAGCGCCGCCACGAGACCACGGGCAAGCGCTTCCCGGCGGGCTGGATCTCGCTGGGGCTGATACTCGGCCTGCCGCTGCTGGTACTGGTCGCCACCGGCGTGCCGGTGACCTGGGATGTGCCGCAATTGACCGGCTTCAATTTCCGCGGTGGCATCACGATCATTCCCGAGTTCCTGGCCCTGTGGCTGGCCCTGTCGATCTATACCGCGTCTTTCATTGCCGAGATCGTGCGCTCGGGCATCCAGGCAATCTCCCATGGCCAGACCGAGGCCGCCCAGGCGCTCAGCCTGCCGCGCAACCTTGTGTTGCGCCTGGTAGTGGTGCCGCAGGCCATGCGGGTCATCATTCCACCGCTGACCAGCCAGTACCTCAACCTGATCAAGAACTCCTCGCTTGCCACTGCCATCGGCTATCCGGACCTGGTCTCGGTATTCGCCGGGACCACGCTCAATCAGACGGGGCAGGCGATCGAGGTCATCGCCATGACCATGGCGGTCTACCTGACCATCAGCCTGCTGGTGTCGATGTTCATGAACTGGTTCAACGCCCGCGTGGCGCTGGTGGAACGCTAGGAGAGCGCCATGACAATTCAAGAAAAGATGATCGAGGCGCGCCCCGCACCCAGGAGCACCGTTGGCCCGGTGGCCTGGCTACGTGCCAACCTCTTCAGCGGGCCGGTGAACACGGTCTTTACCCTGCTGGGGTTTTACCTGCTCTACATCCTGCTGACGCCGACGATCCAGTGGGCCTTCATCAACGCTGACTGGATCGGCACCAGCCGTGACGACTGCTCCCGGGAGGGCGCCTGCTGGGTCTTCGTCAACGCCCGTCTCGGCCAGTTCATCTACGGGCTCTATCCGGGCAGCGAGATCTGGCGGGTCAACCTGACCTTCGCCATCTTCGCCGGGCTGATTGCCTGGCTGGCGATACCGCGGCTGCCTTTCAAGCGCTGGGTGGCGGTGGCGACGCTGGTGGGCTTCCCGCTGCTGGCCTACTTCCTGCTCTACGGCGGCCACTTTGGCCTGCGCGTGGTGGAGACCCACCGCTGGGGTGGGCTGATGCTGACCCTGGTGCTGGCGGTGGTGGGCATGGTGGGCGCCCTGCCCATCGGCATCATGCTGGCACTGGGCAGGCGTTCGCAGATGCCCATCGTCAAGAGCTTCTGCGTGGTGTTCATCGAGTTCTGGCGCGGCGTACCACTGATCACGGTGCTGTTCATGGCCTCGGTGATGCTGCCGCTGTTCATGCCCACCGGGGTCAGTGTCGACCGTCTGATCCGTGCCTTCATCGGTATTACCCTGTTCCAGAGTGCCTACATGGCCGAGGTGATACGGGGTGGCCTGCAGGCGATCCCGCGGGGCCAGGAAGAGGCCGCGGCGGCCCTGGGCATGGGCTACTGGAAGCGCATGGGCCTGATCGTGCTGCCCCAGGCGCTGAAGATGATGATCCCGGGCATCGTCAATACCTTCATCTCGCTGTTCAAGGACACCACCCTGGTCATGATCATCGGGCTCTTCGACCTGCTGGGTATCGTTCAGGCGGCGCTGTCGGATTCCCGCTGGCTGGGCTTTGCCCTGGAAGGCTATGTGTTCGCCGCCTTCATGTTCTGGGTCTTCTGTTTCAGCATGTCGCGCTACAGCCAGTATCTCGAACGGAAGCTGCATACCGGACACCGACGCTGATGAGAGTCCGGTTCCTGCTGTGTAGCGCTTCCCAAGAGCACCTTATTGAGAGACAACAACGATGAGTGAACAGGCGACAACTCCCAAGGCCGGCACCGAGACACCCATGGTCGAGATGCGCGGCGTCAACAAGTGGTACGGCGACTTCCACGTGCTCCGCGATATCGACTTCGAGGTCAAGCGTGGCGAGCGTATCGTCATCTGCGGGCCCTCGGGCTCCGGCAAGTCGACGCTGATCCGCTGCATCAACCACCTGGAAGAGCATCAGCAGGGCGAGATCGTGGTCGGGGGTATCCCGCTGACCCAGGACATCAAGCGCATCGAGCAGATTCGTCGCAGCGTGGGCATGGTGTTCCAGCACTTCAATCTCTTCCCGCACCTGACGGTGCTGGAGAACTGCTGTCTCGCCCCCATGTGGGTGCAGAAGAAGCCGCGCCGCGAGGCCGAGGCGCTGGCCATGAAGTATCTGGAGCGGGTGCAGATCGCAGAGCAGGCGCGCAAGTATCCGGGGCAGCTCTCGGGTGGCCAGCAGCAGCGGGTCGCCATCGCCCGTTCGCTGTGCATGCACCCGGAGGTGATGCTGTTCGACGAGCCGACCTCCGCGCTGGATCCGGAAATGATCAAGGAGGTGCTCGATGTCATGGTCGAGCTGGCCAACGAGGGCATGACCATGCTCTGCGTGACCCACGAGATGGGTTTCGCCAAGACCGTGGCCGACCGGGTGATTTTCATGGATCAGGGACAGATCATCGAGGAAAATGCGCCAGAGCCCTTCTTCAACAACCCCCAGTCCGAACGTACCCAGCTGTTCCTCAGCCAGATACTGGGTCACTGAGGGAACCGGATCTGCCCGAAGCCGTCACGTCACGGGCTGGTGTCATGGGCTGGGCAGAAGGTCAGCCCATGCCCTGGGGGCGGAACGGCTCAGCGGGACGCGTGATCCGGGCGCTTCCCACCACGCTGGCTTCTGTCTCCAGGTGGCGTGCCTCGCTGGTCCAGGCGGCATCCTCGGCATGTACCGCAGGCCTGCGTTCGAAGGAGCGTGTCATCACATCGCCAGGTGCGAAGCCGGGCCGGCCTTTCAGGTGATGGGGCAGCAGGCACAGCTCGGCGAGCAGGCGCAGGGTCATGGCGCCGAGCAGCCAGAGACCGCCACCCAAGGCCAGGGCCGGCCAGGCGGTCGCCCAGTCGGTGGCCATCAGCCATGGCGTGCGCGGCAGCAGCCAGAGTGCGGCTGCGGTCAACAGGCCGAGCTGAAGCAGCAGATGACAGAATACCAGGGTACCGCGAGAGAGCGGATGGCGGGGAAACAGGAACTGTTGCATCGAGGGGTCCTCCCTTAGAGTGCACATCGCGGCACGATGAATCTCACCGGCCTCCATGCCGACAATGCAGAATCCTACCTCAGATGGTCCCCGGGCGCAGCCGTTGATGATGGCTATCGTGCCTGGCGGCTCATGACAGCACAGTCAGGCTGGCGGGAGCCAGTGGTTCCTGGTCACGGTGCTGGCTCAGCGGTCGCCCCTTGAGCGCCGTCAGCAGTATCTGAAGCGGGTCGCCGTGGCTGACCAGGAGCACCGTTTCCCCGGCCGTTGAATGCTCCAGTTCCTCGATTACCGCCTGCATACGTTCAGCCACGCTGACGACGCTCTCGACGCCGTGCTCCACGTGCTCGGCGCTTCGTGTATCCAGCGCCCAGACGCAGGGATACTGGTCGTCCGCCTGGCCCTCGAAATCACCGAAGTTTCGCTCCCGAAGGCGAGGCTCACGTTGCAGCGGGAGCGCGAAATGGGTCGCCACCCTGGCCGCGGTCTCGGTGGTACGCAGGAAGTCCGAATGCAGAATCCGGGTAGGCGTCGGCCAGCGCCAGTCGAGTAGCAGGGCGTCTAGCTGAGCGATACCCTGAGAGGAGAGGCCGAAGGCTTCGAGGCCCCGCTCAGGCGTGCTGATGATCAGTCCCTGGGCATTGGCCTGGCTATGGCCGTGCCGCATCAGAAGGTAGCGGTTGCGGCGCTGAGTCGAGGCGTTGAGGAATCCGTTTGACATAGTATTGTCATACTACCTAGATTGATCTTAGTTTCGATATTGATCATCACGTGCGCTCATATGTTCGATTTCGATCAATCATATGACCGCCCCATTGGCTCGTGCAATGGAAGCACTCTCAAACGCCCAATAACAACGCACGCAAAGTGAGTCACGCCATGAAAGCATACAGCACCACGAACAAGCACCCCCTGGCCACGCTGGCCATCTCTTCCCTGCTGCCCCTGGCCATGCTCATCTCGGCCCAGGCGCACGCCGACTGCCCGCGCGGTGACCTGGACGATCTCTACTGCGATGAAGACGGCAACATGGTGGCCGACCGGCCTGCCGATGAGTCGGAGTGGGTCAACCCCGACACGCTGATCTTCGCCTATACTCCGGTGGAGGACCCGGCGATCTACTCCGACATCTGGCAGCCATTCATCGATCATCTCGAAGAGGTGACCGAACGCAACGTGCGCTTCTTCGCCGTGCAGTCCAATTCGGCCCAGGTCGAGGCCATGCGCAGCGGGCGCTTGCATATTGCCGGTTTCTCCACCGGGCCGACGCCCTTTGCGGTGAACCTGGCCGGCGCGGTACCGTTCGCCCTGATGGGTTCCGACGACGGCCAGTTTGGCTATACCCTGCAGGTCTACACCCACGTCGATTCCGGCATAGACGACCTTGAAGACCTCAAGGGCAAGCGGGTGGCGCACACCTCGCCCACCTCCAACTCGGGCAATCTTGCGCCCCGCGCCCTGTTCCCCGATCTTGGCATCGTTCCCGACGAGGACTACGAGGTGGTCTACTCCGGCAGCCATGACCAGTCGATGCTCGGCGTGGTGGCCCGCGATTACGACGCCGCCCCGGTGGCCTCGGAGGTGGTCGAGCGCATGGCTGCCCGCGGCCTCTATGACGAAGAGGACGTCAAGATCATCTACGAGACCGATGCTTTCCCCACCACCTCCTATAATTATGCCCACAACCTGCATCCCGATCTGGTCGAGAAGATCGAGGAGGCCTTCTTCACCTTCGACTTCGCCGGCACTGCCCTGGGCGATGAGTTCGAAGGCGTCGACAAGTTCGTGCCCATCAACTACCAGGAGCATTGGGAGGTGATCCGTACTATCCAGGCAGCCAATGACGTGCGCTACACCCGCGAAGACCTGGACCAGGAGTAAGCCCTGACAGACCCGCGGGTCTCCTGTCCAAGATGGTGTGAGCCCCCGGCCGCTGGCCGGGGGTCGGTTTTCTGCATAGCGAGGTGGGTGAATGCTGGAGATCTCCAAGCTGGTCAAGCGCTACGGCCATGACAAGCCGGTACTGCAAGAATTGGATCTCGTGGTGGAGGGTAGCAGCGTGGTCTCCATCGTCGGCGCATCGGGGGCGGGCAAGAGCACCATGCTGCGCTGTATCAACCGACTGGTGGAGCCGACCTCGGGCTCGATCCGGCTAAACGGCAATGAGCTGGTCAAGCTGAGAGGGGCTGCTCTCCGTCGGGCCCGGCGTAAGATCGGCATGGTGTTCCAGGGTTTCAACCTGATTGATCGTCTGACCGTGATGGAGAATGTGCTGGCGGGCCGGCTCGGCTACGTCAGCCTCTACCAGGCCATCTCGAGGCGTTATCCCAAGGAGGATATCGAGCGGGCATTTACGCTCATGGAGCGGGTGGGTATCGCTCACTATGCCAACAAGCGTGCCGACGAGCTTTCCGGTGGTGAACGCCAGCGGGTCGGTGTCGTGCGTGCGCTGATGCAGGAGCCCGAGATCCTGCTGGCCGACGAGCCGACAGCATCGCTTGACCCCCGGACCTCTGAACAGATCATGAAGCTGCTGCAGAGCCTGGCAAGCGAATTGTCGCTGCCGGTGCTTATCAACATCCACAATGTTGCCCAGGCGAAGACCTATACCGAACGTATCGTCGGCCTGCGCCATGGCAAGATGATATTTGACGGGGCGCCGAGCGATTTCACCAAGGATGCGCTTGACGCTATCTATGGGGGCATCGAGGCACCGGAAGAGGAGCTCACCGCCGAGCCCGACAAGGCCCAATCGGGAGTGCCTCATGACCAGACCTGACGCCCCCGGCACGACGCCGGGGCCCAGAACCTGGCGCAAGCCTTCCTTCATCGCCAATCCGGTCCTGCGCTATGGCCTGTGGCTAGTGGTGCTGGTCTATCTGATCTGGGCCTTCGGCAGCCTGCCGTTCAACTGGACGCGCATCGCCGAGGGCTTGCCGAGGGCGGCAAGGATCTTCGGCAGCGGCTTCCCGCCCAGCTTCGAGCGTGGGGGCCTGCTGCTCACCGGGTTCAAGGAGAGCTTCCAGATCGCCATCCTGGCAACCCTGCTGGGGGTTGCGCTGTCGATTCCCTTCGCGGTGATGGCAGCACGAAACATTGCGCCGCTGCCGATCTATCTGTTCGGCCGTGCGGTAATCATCATCTCGCGCAGCTTTCATCCAGTGATCGTCGCCATCCTGTTCGTGGCGGCGGTGGGGTTCGGTCCCTTGGCGGGCGTGCTGACCCTGACTCTCTACTCCATCGGTTTCGTCGGCAAGCTGCTGGCGGAAGAGATAGAAGAGATCGACTGGGGGCAGGTCGAGGCGATGAAGGCGACCGGCGCGGGCTATTTCTCGATTCTGGTCTACGCCGTCTTCCCCCAGATCCTGCCGCGCCAGGTGGGGCTTTCCATGTACCAGCTCGACAGTAACCTGCGAGCCTCGGCCGTGGTGGGGATCGTTGGCGCCGGGGGAATCGGTGGCACCTTGATGAACGCCTTCGGACGATACGACTACGACTTCGCCTTCGCTATCCTGTTGATCATTATTGCGGTGATCCTGGTCAGTGAGGGCATCAGCGGCTGGGTGAGGAAAAAGATATGGTAGATCAAACCGACGCCCTCGCCGCTCGTATCTGGCATCGCTATGACCGCAAGGAGCGCCTGATCCGCTATGCCGTGCTGCTGGTGACCGTGATGGTGGTCTACTGGGCGGTTCGCGATATCGACATCTTCTGGCCGTGGGTGTGGGATGCGCCCAACCAGATCTCGAGCCTCGGTGCGCGGATGTGGCCGCCGGACCCGCGGCGGCTGGAGCAGATCATCGGCGCCATGATCGAGACGGTGCATATTGCCACGCTGGCGACGATGCTGACGATCTTCATCGCCCTGCCGGTCTCCTACATCGCCGCCCAGAACACCACGCCGAACCGCGCCTGCCTGTGGCTGGGGCGCTTCATTCTGGTCTCCAGCCGTTCGGTGAACACCATCATCTGGGCGCTGCTCTTCGTGGCGATCTTCGGCCCCGGTGTGCTGGCGGGGATCCTGGCGATCATGTTCCGCTCCATCGGTTTCATCGGCAAGCTGATGGGCGAGGCGATCGAGGAGATCGATCGTCGTCCGGTGGAGGCCATGGAGGCCACTGGTGCCTCCAAGCTCAAGGTGATTGCCTATGCCGTCGTGCCCCAGGTGATGCCCGCCTTCTTCGCCATCGTCATACTGCGCTGGGACATCAACATCCGTGAGTCCACGGTGCTGGGGCTGGTGGGCGCCGGTGGTATCGGGGTACTTCTGCAGGGTTCCATCGACACCTTCGCCTGGCCCACCGTGGCCACCATACTGATCGCCATTGTCATCCTGGTACTGATCGGTGAAGCCATTACCAGCATTCTGCGGCGCAAGGTCATCTAGACGTGGCTGGGTTTGACCCCGGGAAGTCACCTTGCCATGTTGAAGGGGAAGGCGGGGCATCGTCCCATGGCGTGCCCTTCCGTCAATCCGTATCAAGGAGAGGCTATGACAACGTATATCGTGGTGGCCGATGCAGCACGGGCGCGTGTCTTTACACGCGACGCCCTCAAGCTGCAGGAGAAGGAAAGTCTCGTGCATCCGGCAGGGAGGCTGCATGAGGGCGATCTGGTGACCGATGGCGGTGCCGACGTGCAGGAATCCAGAGGACCCGGGTCACGCTCCTCTTATCGGGAGGACATCGCCTCCGAGCACGAAGACCAGCTCTTTGCCAAGCAGGTAGCCGAGCGGATCTATCGCGCTCGTGTCGAGAATCTCATGGACAAGCTGATTCTCGTGGCGCCTCCCAAGTTTCTCGGCCTACTGCGTGAAGAGCTGGATGCCCCCACCCGCAAGCTGGTCATTCATACCCTTGCCAAAGACTTGAGCAAATCCGATTTGGAGAGCATTCAGCAAGCGGTCAGCGACATGCGCTGATCGCATACGCCCGTTACACCTCAAGAGTCGGGCGCTCTTGCCGATATCAAGGAAGGCACAGCCGCGGTTTGATGCCGCCGAGCTTATCCTTACTCAGCGAGAGCGCCCATGCACCTCAAATCGATCCGCCAGTATGTGGTTCTGCTGGCAGGCCCCTGCTTGCTGGCAGTGGTGGCGGCCCTGGTCGTCTATAGCCTGTTCTCCTCCTCCCGCACCCAGGTGATCGTCGAGAACCACACCCGAGGATTGCTCGAGGGGGCCATTGATGAGCGACTGGCGGTGCTGGCGGATGCCGAGGCGGGCCGCATTCAGCGAGAGCTCGAGCATGCCTTGACCCTGGCTACCCAGCTGGCAACTGCCAATGCAATGATGGGACAGCGCGACGATAGCGGACGCCTGGCCCTGTCCATGAGCCGTCGCGAGCTCTCCAACCTGGTGCGCCAGACCGTTGTCGAAAACCCCTCGCTACTGGACGCCTTCATCGGCTGGGAGCCCGACGCCTTCGGTCGAGACGACCTGCATGCCGACCTGGGCGAGGCGGAGGGATACGATGGCTCGGGGCGTTTCATGCCCTGGTGGTACCGCACCGACAGCGGAAGCGTGGAAGTACTCCCACTGGGCGACACCATGGAGAGTGACACTCTGCTGGGCAGCGGTGTTCGCGAAGGCGAGTACTACCTTTGCCCGCGGGAGACCCTGGCACCCTGCATCATCGACCCGGCGCCCTACGACTTCGGCGGTGAGATGCTGATGGTTACTTCCTTCAACGTGCCGATTCTGGTCGACGGTGAGTTTCGCGGCGTTGCCGGGGTCGATCTGGCGCTCGACTTCATCCAGGCGCTGTTGCTTGAGGCCAACCAGTCTCTCTATGACGGTGCCGGCGAGCTGGCGCTGATCGCCGGCCAGGGCGGTCTGGCCGCCTATACCGCCGATGCCGAGCGACTGGGTATGCCGGCCAGCGATGCACTGGGAGCGGACATCCTGGCCTCGGTGAACCAGGCCCGCGATGAGGAAGTCACGGCCAGCGTGTTTCGCAATGGCATGATCGAGCGCTATCAGCCCTTTACCATCGGCGCGAGCGAGACACCCTGGGTGCTGATGGTCCGACTGCCGGAGCAGGCAGTGATGGGTGACCTGACGGCCCTGCAGAATCTGCTCGACGATCAACGGCGTACCGACACCCTGGGCATGAGCCTGGTGGGTCTGTTGCTGGCGGCCCTGGGCATGGCGGCGCTGTGGATAGTCGGCGGTCGGGTCTCGCGGCCGCTGCGCCTGCTCGCCGATCGCATGCGCGGGATCGCCACCGGCAATGGCGACCTCACCCAGCGGCTGCCCGTTAAGGGACGTGACGAAGGTGCCGAGCTGGCAGCGCAGTTCAATGCCTTCGTCGACAAGGTGCATGATGTGCTGATCGATGTGCGTGACAGCAGCGAGTCGGTTCGCCTTGCGGCCAACGAGATCGCCATGGGTGGGGAGGACCTTTCGCGGCGCACCGAGCAGGCGGCCGCCAGCCTCCAGCAGACCTCCGCTTCCATGGAGGAGATCTCGAGTACCGTCGAACATACCTCTGCCTCGTCACGGGAAGCCAACGCCCTGTCGAAGTCGGCCGCTCAGGTAGCGCAGCAGTCGGGCGAGGCGGTGAGCCAGGTGGTCAGCACCATGGATGAGATCAGCGACGCGTCGCGGCAGATCGGCGATATCGTCAAGGTCATCGATGGCATCGCCTTCCAGACCAACCTGCTGGCGCTCAACGCTTCCGTCGAGGCGGCACGAGCCGGTGAGCATGGCCGCGGCTTTGCCGTGGTGGCCGGCGAGGTACGCCAGCTGGCGACCCGCAGCGCCGAGGCGTCGCGGGACATCAGGGGGCTGATCCAGGCCTCCGGCCAGCGGGTGGCCGCCGGTACGGAGCTGGTCGGACAGGCGGGGGCCACCATGGGCGAACTGGTCGCCAGCGTAAACCGTGTGGCCAGCATGCTGGGCGAGATCAGCGTGGCGGCCAGTGAGCAGAGCGACGGCATCAGCCAGGTCAGCGTGGCCGTGGCGGACCTGGACCGCATGACCCAGCAGAATGCCGCCATGGTCGAGGAGTCGACCACCGCCGCCGAGCGGCTGAGCGACGAGGCGGACCGGCTTGCCGGCGTGATCGGAGGCTTCAAGCTGCGCCAGTGACGGCGTGCCTGGCGGGAGGGGTCAGGGCACCGGCGGCAGGTCAATTTCGTCGCTGCGCTGAATCCCTTCGGTCATCTGTCGGCACAGCCGCAGGAATTCGCGCATGCCGGTGGCGAGGTACTTGTGGCGGTGCCAGATGAAGGCGAACTGGCGGCTCAGGTCCAGCTCCGGCGTGGGGATCGGCACCAGGCTGCCGCGGCGAAAGGCATCGCGCAGGGCCAGCTTCGATACACAGCCGATACCCAGACCCGACTCCACCGCTCGCTTGATCCCCTCGGTATGCTCCAGCTCCAGCAGGATGTTGAAGCGGCCGCGCCGATGGCGGGTGGCATGTTCCAGCGTCAGCCGCGTGCCGGAGCCCTGCTCGCGCATGATCCAGTCGGCGCGCAGCAGCTTTTCCATGTCCACCTCGCCGACATTGGCCAGCGGATGACGCGGTGAGCAGAAGACGGCCAGCTCGTCCTCCACCCAGGGCTGCATTACCACGTCCTCATGCTGGCAATCGCCCTCGATCAGACCCAGATCAAGTTCGTGATGCACGATCCGCTCGATAATGGCACTGGTATTGCGCACCTGCAGCCGTACCCGGCTGTCGGGATGGCGCTGCATGAAATCGCTGATCAGCAGCGTGGCCAGGTAGTTGCCGATCGTCAGCGTTGCCCCCACGTCCAGCGAGCCGACGCCGCGCTGGCCGCGCAGCAGTTCCTCGATTTCCTCGGCCCGGTCGAGCAAGGCCACGGCCTTGGGCAGCAGCTGGAAGCCCAGGGCATTGAGCTTCAGGCGCTTGCCGATACGGTCGAGCAGCTGGCAATCGAACTGCCGCTCCAGCTCCGAGAGCGCCGTGCTGGCCGCCGACTGAGATAGCGACAGTACCCTGGCTGCGTGGGAGACGCTCTCGTGCTGGGCGACGGCGACGAACACTTCCAGTTGGCGCAGGGTGTAGCGCATGGCATCTCTCCGGGCAGTGGTATATTCACATTATAGATATGCTTTATCCAAACTACCCATTTAACAGATATGCTGCCAGCGCTTAGAATTAGTATCAAAGTTGAAGTGGCGCTGTTATGCGTCAATGGAATATCAAGGAGCCGGTCGTGAGCAAGTTTGCCCTGGAAGAGGTTCTTAGCGTCCACCACTGGAATGATACGCTATTCAGTTTCCGCACCACCCGCGAGCGCAGCCTGCGCTTCAAGAACGGTCAGTTCGTCATGATTGGCCTGGAAGTGAACGGCAAGCCGCTGATGAGAGCCTATTCCATTGCCAGCCCGAACTATGAGGATCACCTGGAGTTCTTCAGCATCAAGGTCCCCGATGGTCCGCTGACATCGCGGCTGCAGCACCTCAAGGTGGGCGACCAGATCATGGTCAGCCGCAAGCCGACCGGTACCCTGGTGACTGACGACCTGCTGCCGGGCCGCAACCTCTACCTGCTCTCCACCGGCACCGGCCTGGCGCCGTTCATGAGCCTGATCCAGGATCCCGAGGCCTACGAGCGCTACGAGAAGATCGTGCTGGTTCACGGCGTGCGCAGCGTGAGCGAGCTCGCCTATGCCGACTTCATCCAGAATGAGCTGCCGGCCCACGAGTACCTGGGCGACGAGATCAGCGAGAAGCTGGTCTACTACCCCACTGTGACCCGTGAGGAGTTCCACACCATGGGGCGACTGACCGACCATATCCGCAGCGGCAAGCTGGCCGAGGATACCGGCCTGCCCCAGATGGACCCCAAGCAGGATCGCGCCATGATCTGCGGCAGCCCGGCGATGCTAGACGAGACCAGCGCCCTGCTCGACGACCTGGGGTTCAATATCTCGCCACGCATGGGCGAGCCCGGCGATTACGTGATCGAGCGGGCCTTCGTCGAGAAGTAAATCCCGCCACTGACGGAAAAACCACCTGTGCTGACAGGTGGTTTTTTCTCGTTCATCGCATTTTTGGCGTGAACTTGCTCTGCATAGGCTGCATTGCGGAAGGGGGCTCGACGACAGCGACGCAGGCGCTCCTTGTTGGAGCGCTGGTTCCCATCGCGACTGGCGCCGATAGGCGCCCGGCGGAGGCTGCCGCGCTGGCAATAACCGCGACCATCGGTAACGCCGCCGGGAGTCCTTCGGCCTCCAGTCGTGATCTGAAGATACTCCTACAGCGCGGCCATGACTTCCCTTGCCATTTCACGCCAAAGTGTGAAGATCCTTTTTGGTTGGCGCCGCCTATTTTCTCTTACTACACGGCATCCTTGCCGGTTTCGCCGGTGCGGATGCGAATCACCTGTTCCAGCGGCGTGATGAAGATCTTGCCGTCGCCGATCTTCCCCGTATTGGCGACCTGGGTGATGGCATCGATGACCTTCTCGGACATCTCGTCATCCACGGCGATCTCGACCTTCACCTTGGGCAGGAAGTCGACCACGTACTCGGCGCCCCGGTAGAGCTCGGTGTGACCTTTCTGGCGGCCGAAGCCCTTCACCTCGGTCACGGTGATGCCCTGAACGCCGATTTCGGAGAGCGATTCGCGAACGTCGTCGAGCTTGAATGGCTTGATGATGGCGGTCACCAGTTTCATGGTCTTTTCCTCGTAATTCAGGGAGGGCTCGCTGGGTGCAGCCCCTCGCAGTGTGGGGTTTCGTTGGGTTCAAGCATACACCGCGACGAGCGGGAATAAAAAAGCCCCCTCGGAAGGGGGCCAGGTGGAGCACGCCAGCTCACGGGGTCTGCGTCGTTACTTGTTGGCGACGCTGAACTCGGGGTAGGCCTCCATGCCGCACTCGGCAATGTCGACGCCCTCGTACTCTTCTTCCTCGCTGACCCGAATGCCCATGACGGCCTTGAGTATCAGCCAGACAGCCAGGCTGGCAAGGAAGACCCAGAGGAAGATGGACAGGCCGCCGATGATCTGCGGGCCGAAGCTCGCGTCGCCGTTGGTGAGCGGTACGGCCAGCAGGCCCCAGATTCCGACGACACCGTGAACCGAGATGGCACCGACAGGGTCATCGATCTTCAGCTTGTCGAGGCCGACGATGGCGGCCACGACGATGGCGCCGCCCACGGCACCGATCAGGGTGGCGCCCAGCGCCGTCGGCTCCAGTGGCTCGGCAGTGATGGCCACCAGGCCGGCCAGCGCGCCGTTGAGGGCCATGGTCAGGTCGGCCTTGCGGAACCACACCTTGGCGAGGATCAGGGCAGTGATCACCCCACCGGCAGCGGCGGCATTGGTGTTGACCAGAACCTGGGCCACGTTGTTGGCAGAGACCACGTCCGAGAGCTTCAGCTCCGAGCCGCCGTTGAAGCCGAACCAGCCCATCCACAGGATGAAGGTACCCAGTGTGGCCAGCGGAAGGTTGGCACCGGGGATGGCGTGGATGCTGCCGTCCTTGCCGTACTTGCCCTTGCGAGGACCGAGAACCAGCACCCCGGCCAGGGCTGCGGCGGCACCGGCCAGATGCACGATGCCGGAGCCGGCGAAGTCGGAGAAGCCCATGGCGTCCAGCCAGCCTTCGCCCCAGGTCCAGTAGCCCGATACCGGGTAGATGACGCCGGTCATCACCACGGCGAAGGCGAGGAAGGCCCACAGCTTCATGCGTTCGGCGACGGCGCCGGAGACGATGGACATGGCGGTTGCCACGAACACCACCTGGAAGAAGAAGTCGGCGCGCATCGAATAGTAGGGTGCATCGTCGCCACCGGCGGTGACGGCCGCCACGCTGTTCTCGCCGCCGATCAGGAAGCCGAGGTTGGGCAGGATGCCGCCTTCATTCCCCGAGTACATGATGCTATAGCCCACCAGCAGGTACATGGTGCAGGCGATGGCGAACAGCGCGATGTTCTTGGTCAGGATCTCGGCGGTGTTCTTGGAGCGCACCAGGCCGGCCTCGAGCATCGAGAAGCCCGCAGCCATCCACATCACGAGCACGCCACAGATCAGGAAGTAGAAGGTGTCGAGCGCGTAACTCAACTCTGCCAGTTCAGTCATTGGAATCTCTCCAGAGCCCTTGAAAACAGCTTGTCATTGCAAGCGGTGTCGTTATCAGACGGCGTCGGCGCCACGTTCGCCGGTACGGATGCGGATGACATCCTCCAGCGGCGTGACAAAGACCTTGCCGTCGCCGATCTTGCCGCTGTTGGCAGCGTTGCAGATGGCCTCCAGTACGCCTTCCAGGCGCGCATCATCCACGGCGACCTCGACCTTTACCTTGGGCAGGAAGTCGACCACGTACTCGGCACCGCGGTAGAGCTCGGTATGCCCCTTCTGGCGACCAAACCCCTTCACTTCGGTCACGGTGATGCCCTGGACGCCGTTGTCGGCCAGCGCCTCGCGGACGTCGTCCAGTTTGAATGGCTTGATGATGGCGGTAATGAGCTTCATCTCGAATCTCCCGGCTTGGATGGCACGACGGCGCTCTGCCGTCGGATGAGTTACGCTTGCCAAGCGATATGCGTGCCGGTTTGTTATAAAGTTGATTAATTTCATATTGTTACAATATGTTTTCCCGTTGCATTCCTCGCCGCTGACGGCCTATGCGAAGCGCCCTGCACCACAATGATGCCCGGCAATGGTGCAGGTGCTTCGCAATGGGGCGGCAAAGGAGAATGCGCGAGTCAAGGCCGTTGCGTATCCTGTAGACAAACTCAATGCGTTGGAGAGAGAACCATGGCGAGTCAAGATCCCATCAGCCGGCTGGCCCAGCAGCTGGGCGAGCGACTGCAGGGTGCCTCACAGGCACCGGAGGAGATCCACAAGGGGGTGCAGCAGGTCGTGCGCGGTGCCTTCGATCGCCTGGATCTGGTGTCCCGAGAGGACTTCGACATCCTCATGGACGTCATGCAGCGCACCCGCATTCGCGTGGAAGCGCTGGAGCAACAGGTAAGCGCACTCGAGGCGGCGCTGGCATCTCGCCAAGACGAGGTGACCTCATCAGGCGAGGCAACAGCAGCCGGCAAGGCACCGAAAGTCGACGACGGCCATCCCGAGGAAGACGCTGGCGGCGGCGAAGCGGGGCGTTGACGGGCCGCTCGGCGGTCTTTATGCAGCAGTGCTAATCTATAGCGATCAAGCACACTGACTGCGAGGGACCGCATGATGCTGGCAATCGTTGCCACCCGGGCCGGACTGGGGCTGGAGGCCCCCGAGGTTCTCGTCGAGGTACATCTGGCCAACGGCCTGCCGGGCATGACCCTGGTCGGCCTGCCGGAGACTGCGGTCAAGGAGAGTCGCGAACGGGTGCGCAGCGCCCTCACCAACGCCGGCTTCGACTTCCCCAATACTCGTCGTATCGTGCTCAACCTGGCGCCCGCCGACCTGCCCAAGGTCGGCGGGCGCTTCGACCTGCCCATCGCTCTGGGCATCCTGATGGCCTCCGGCCAACTGCCCGGCGATGCCCTCGATGGCATCGAAAGTGTCGGTGAACTGGCGCTGGACGGTCGGCTGCGCCCGATCAGCGGCGTGCTGCCGCTGGCCCTGGCTGCGCGCAGGGCGGGGCGGAAGCTGATCGTGCCGCGGGAGTGTGCCGATGAGGCCGCCCTGGCCGGGGACCTTCAGGTGCTCCCCGCCGACCACCTGCTGGAGGTGGTCGCCCACCTGCTGGGACAGACACCCATTGTGGCGCACCAATTGGAAGCGCCGCCGGGGTCATCGGTCATCGAGGGGGATCTAGCCGAGGTGAGGGGCCAGCACCAGGCGCGCCGGGCGCTGGAGATCGCCGCCGCGGGAGGCCACAACCTGCTTTTCTCGGGCCCGCCAGGCACCGGCAAGACCATGTTGGCGAGCCGCCTGCCGGGCATCCTGCCGCCATTGACCGAGGAGGAGGCCCTGGAAGTGGCCGCCGTCCGGTCGGTCTGTGGCCTGCCGCTGTCGGAGCAGTGGGGGCGTCGCCCCTTTCGTGCGCCCCACCATACCGCCAGCGCCGTGGCCCTGGTGGGCGGCGGCTCCTGGCCGCGTCCCGGTGAAATATCCCTGGCCCACCAGGGGGTGTTGTTTCTCGATGAGCTGCCCGAGTTCAGCCGCCATGTCCTCGAGGTGATGCGCGAGCCCATGGAGTCTGGACAGATCCATATCGCCCGGGCCAACCACGAAAGACGCTTTCCCGCTAGATTTCAGCTTGTCGCCGCCATGAACCCTTGCCCCTGCGGCCACCTGGGGGACCCCCGCCAGGCCTGCCAGTGTACCGCCGCTCAGATCCAGCGCTACCAGTCGCGACTCTCGGGGCCGCTGCTGGATCGAATCGACCTGCAGGTGGAGGTGCCGGCGCTGCCGCCGGAACAGCTGACCTCCCGCGAGACGGGGGAAAGCTCGGCGGAGGTGCGTGAGCGAGTCATGGCGGCCCGCGAGCGCCAGTATGCCCGGGGGGCGCTCAATGCCTATCTGGGGAGCCGGGAGCTGGAGGCGGCCTGCGCCCTGTCGACGGCGGATCGTGCCTGGCTGGCCGGGGTGCTCGAGCGGCTGCGGCTCTCCGCTCGGGCCTATCATCGAGTGCTGCGGGTGGCGCTGACCCTGGCCGACCTTACCGGCAAACCGCAGCCGGAGCGCGGCGAGCTGATGGAGGCGATCGGTTATCGGCAACTGGATCGTCAGCGCCAGGGCTAAGAGGCTGTTTACACGCTACTGCGCTGAGGCCTATAGCGCCGTGGCATCGAAGGCGCCCTCGATCTCGGTCTCCCACAGCGCGCTGTCGGCATCGGGGCGATAGAGCGACAGGGTAAGACGGTAGGGCAGCAGTTCGCGGTCGGAGAGCTGCAGGCGCGGCGCAGTGGCTTCCAGCCGGCTCTCCAGGCGCCACTGATGATCGCCGCTATCGCCGGCCATGGCGGGGCGCCAGTCCAGCACCTGCGGGCCATCCGAAATCCGCAGCATGGCCCGGGTGAGATTTTCCAGAAAGCGTTCGGAGGCGATGCTCAGACTGGTATCCACCGAAGGCGTATCGAGCAGCAGCACCTGCTCCTGGGGGGGCTGTATTTCGGCCACGTTCATCAGGCGAACGGCGGCACGGTCGCTCAGGTTCTGCAGGGCTCGGCGAATCGGGTCGGGCTCGGGAGGCTGGGTGGCGCAGCCCGCCAGTAACAGGGCCGTCACTAGCAGCGTGGTGTATTTCAGTATCGGACTGAATTTCGTCATCGGGGCAAAGGCTCGTCGGCAATCTGGGAGGGAAGCTCGAGATCGACGATGAAGTCGTCCAGGGCCGCGAACAGCGTATGGCGGATGGCCTCCGCTTCATTGACCAGATGATGACGCGCTTCCGGGTGGCGATGAATTTGCGCATTGGGAAACTTGCGCTCCAGCACCGAAAGATTCCACTCCCAATCCACGGTCAGGTCCTGCTCTCCCTGCAGGATCAGGGTTGGTAGCTGGCTGGGGGGAAGCGCCAGCATCTGCGGCATCCAGCGACGCATGGCGCTGACCCAGATCATCGACAGGTGCTCGGGCTGCAGTGGGTCCTGCTCACGCAGGAAGGCGGCGAACTCGCTATCGGTGGAGTTTTCCCGGAACCGCCGGGGCAGTGTGCGCACGAAGGGGCCGACCAGCAGATGCAGCCAGCTCGACTGGGACCAGCCCGAAGGGCGTACCAGTGGCGCCAGCAGAACCAAGCCGGACCAGTGCCCATCATCGGGTCGGCTGAGGGCATCGGTGGCGAGGATTGCCGCGCCGGTGCTCTGGCCCACCCCAAGCCACGGTTTTGGTGCAAGGCCACGGTCGCTCAATTGATCCTGCAGGGCGCGCAGGCACTCCCCATAGTGGTCGAAATCGTCGATGCAGGCGCGTCGCCCACTGGAGAGGCCGTGGCCCGGCAGGTCCCAGAGCACCACGCGCCAGCCGCGCTCCAGCAGGCGCTCCAGCAGGTGGCGATACAGGCCCAGATGATCGAAGTAACCGTGAACCACGAAGGCGGTGCCTATCGCCTGGCGAGGGCTCCAGACCTGGGTCCAGAGCTGATAGCGCTCCGTCTCCAGATACCCGACATAGAGACCCACGTGCTCGGTCAGCAAGGGTGACAGCCCATAATAGTCGAGGTAGTCGGCCAGCGGCTCTCCGGCATCCGAGCCGAAGGGGGCGATGGGCCCCAGGGCCTGCAGTGGGGTGAAGTCGGTCATCATGTCCTCCGACAGGTAAGCCGGTTGTCTTGCGAGTCGTTCATGGCTGCTGGCAGTCGAATGGCGCTGAAGCCGCAGTTTACACAGGAGTCGTCTAGCCTAGCGATAGGCATGGGGCAAAGTGGCTTGACCAAATGGTCAAAACTCTTCCCCTTAACCCTATGTCTAGTGCGCCTGACCTTTCACTTGGGTTTACATATGGAACGATTTTCCACAAAATTGGCGCCATAGAGTGGTTTCACCCCCACGGATTGCGGCTGCGGATTGTGTCTCGTCCGTCGCCATCACGAGGAGATTCCCATGTCAGAACGCATCACTCGCCACCGTCTTCAGGTGGCCGCCGAGCTGGACGCCTTCATTACCGAGCAGGCCCTGCCGGGCACCGGCATCGATGCAGAAACTTTCTGGGCGGGCGTCGACGCCATCTTTCATGATCTGACAGCAAAGAATCGGGATTTGCTCGCAGAGCGCGAGAGTCTGCAGCAGCGGCTCGACACCTGGCACCGGGAAAACCCCGGCCCGGTGAGTGATATGGCTGCCTACCGCGGCTTTCTGAAGGAGATCGGCTACCTGGCGGATGCTCCTGCGCAAGTCAAGGTCACCACCGGTAACGTCGATAGCGAAGTCGCCATTCAGGCCGGCCCGCAGCTGGTGGTGCCGGTGAGCAATGCCCGCTATGCGCTGAATGCGGCCAACGCACGCTGGGGTAGCCTCTACGATGCGCTGTACGGTACCGATGCCATCTCCGAAGAGGATGGTGCCGAGAAAGGCTCGAGCTTCAACCCCAAGCGCGGTGAGAAGGTCATCGCCTATGCCCGTGGTGTGCTGGACCGCGCCGCCCCGCTTGCCACCGGATCGCACCGCGAAGCCGTGAAGTATGTCCTGCGTGACGGCCACCTGGTGGTGACCCTTGAAGGCGGCCGCGAGACCGGCCTCAAGGATGCCGGCAAGCTGGTGGGCTACACCGGCGAGGCGGCAAGCCCCGATTCGGTGCTGCTCGCCAATCATGGCCTGCACCTGGAGATCCAGATCGATCCGACTCACCCGATCGGCAAGACCGACCCGGCCGGCGTCAAGGATCTCGTGGTGGAGGCGGCACTGACCGCCATCATGGACTGCGAGGACTCCGTGGCGGCGGTGGATGCCGAGGACAAGGTGGGTGTCTATCGCAACTGGCTGGGCCTGATGCGGGGCGACCTGGAAGAGCAGGTCGCCAAGGGTGACAAGACCATCACCCGCCGCCTGCATGGCGACCGGGACTACACCACCCCCGATGGCGGCCAGCTGACCCTGCCGGGCCGCTCACTGATGTTCGTGCGCAACGTCGGCCACCTGATGACCACGCCGGCGGTGCTCGATGCCGACGGCAATGAGCTGCCGGAGGGCATCCTCGATGCCATCGTCACCGGCCTGCTGGCGCTCCACGATCTCAACAAGGGAAGCGATGCGCCACGTAACTCGCGCGCCGGCTCCGTCTACATCGTCAAGCCCAAGATGCATGGCCCGAAGGAAGTGGCGTTCTCCAGCGAGCTGTTCGGCCGCGTGGAAGACCTGCTGGGCATGGCCCGCGATACCCTCAAGATGGGCATCATGGACGAGGAGCGTCGCACCACGGTCAACCTGAAGGCGTGTATCGCCGAGGCCACTTCCCGGGTGGTGTTCATCAATACCGGCTTCCTCGACCGCACCGGCGACGAGATGCACACCGCCATGGAAGCGGGTCCGATGATCCGCAAGGGCGACATGAAGAACGCCGCCTGGATCGCCGCCTACGAGAAGAACAACGTTCAGGTCGGCCTGGCCTGCGGCCTGCGCGGCCGCGCCCAGATCGGCAAGGGCATGTGGGCCATGCCGGACCTGATGGCGGCGATGCTCGAACAGAAGGTCGGCCACCCCAAGGCCGGGGCCAACACCGCCTGGGTACCGTCGCCCACCGCCGCCACACTGCATGCGCTGCACTATCATCAGGTCGATGTGACCGGCATACAGCGTGAGCTGGAAGCCCAGGGCGAACCGGACCTGCTCGATGACCTGCTCTCGGTGCCGGTGGCCGCCGAGGCGAACTGGTCCAGCGACGAGATCCAGCAGGAGCTCGACAACAACTGCCAGGGCATCCTCGGCTACGTGGTGCGCTGGGTCGAACACGGGGTGGGCTGTTCCAAGGTGCCGGATATCCACAATGTCGGCCTGATGGAAGACCGCGCCACCCTGCGCATCTCCAGCCAGCATATCGCCAACTGGCTGCACCATGGCGTGGTGGATAGTGCCCGGGTCCAGGAAACCCTGGAGCGCATGGCCAAGGTGGTCGACGAGCAGAACGCCGGGGACCCCACCTACACGCCGATGAGCGCCGACTTCAAGGGCTCCACGGCCTTCCAGGCCGCCTCCGACCTGATCTTCAAGGGTCGCGAGCAGCCCTCCGGCTACACCGAGCCGCTGCTGCACCACTGGCGCGCCGTACACAAGTCGAAGTAGGTCTGCGTTGGCCCCCGATGGGCCGCACGCCAGGCGTCACGCCCCCGCGACCCAGCCGCGGGGGCGTTTTCGTTGATGCTGGCGACGTTCGACGACTGGGCGGGGCGGGTCGCCTCGTTTATCGTGGTCCGATCGTCCCACGATTACCTCTTTCCCCAGGGAGCCATGCCATGACCGTGATGACCGCCGCCGCCATCGAAGACTTTCTCGACGAGATATTTCCCCAGCGCGCGGGGACCATCGAGGGCGTCGGCCCGATGCGGGCCACCATGAGCCTGGCCATCGAGGATGAGCACCTGCGGCCCGGGGCCAGCGTATCGGGTCCGACCCTGATGGGACTGGCCGACGTCTGCCTCTACGTGGCCATCCTTGCCCAGATCGGCCCGGAGCCCATGGCCGTGACCAGCGACCTGCACTGCCGCTTCCTGCGCCGGCCTCGGGGGGATCGCGATATTATCGCCAATGCCCGCATCATGAAGCTGGGCCGTCGTCTGGCGGTGGGCGAGGTGCAGCTGTTCTCCGCCGGCGACGAAGCGCCGGTAGCGCTGGTGACGGCAACCTATGTGCTGCCCGACAGCGACTAGGCACTGTCCGAGACTGGCTGCGTTCGGTGACTTTGCTGACCAGTGCCTAGGCACTTGTCAGGTTCGGCCTAGGCGCGGTCGCGCAGGGCACACACCGCCAGTGCCAGCCAGCCGCCGATCATCAGCAGGCCGCCGACGGGTGTAATCATGCCCAGCCCGCGCAGGCCGGTCAGCGCCATGACATAGAGTGAGCCGGAGAACAGCACGATTCCCGCTGTCCAAAGCCCCAGCACCACGCCCTGTCCCCGACGCGGGTGCGCAGCGCGCCAGGCCAGCACGGCCAGCATCGCCAGGGTGTGCCAGGCCTGATAGCGCACCCCCGTCTCGAAGGCGGCAGCCAGCCGCGGGGCCAACTGGCCCTCCAGGGCATGAGCGCCGAAGGCGCCTGCCATGACCACCAGGGCACCAGACACCGCTGCCATGCCCCACCAGGATCGGTCCTGCATCGATGTCACTCCCTGTCGGTTGGTATCGCTGCTCACCGTACCCCGAGGGGACGTAACCGGCTACAATATTGGCCCGTCAACGCAGAGAGGACGCCATGCAGATCCAGCTCAACGGTGAGGCCCATGATCTGGCCGCCGATCTCACGGTGGCGCAACTGATCGATACCCTGGGCCTGACAGGACGACGGATAGCCGTCGAGCTCAACGAGGAGATCGTGCCCCGGAGCGAGCACGACACGACCCGCCTGAGCCAGGGAGACCAGGTCGAAATCGTCCACGCTATCGGCGGTGGATAAGTGGATAGACGAACGCGTCCGATGAGCCGTTCTTTTCCAGATACCCTACGAAGGCATACTCGATGACAGACTTCTTTCAGGATCAACCGCTGCGAATTGCCGGCCACACCTTCGCGTCACGGCTGCTGGTGGGTACCGGCAAGTACAAGGATTTCGACGAGACGGCCGAAGCCATTGCCGCTTCCGGTGCCGAGGTGGTCACCTTCGCCGTGCGCCGCAGCAACCTGGGTCAGGAGGCCGGCGAGCCCAACCTGCTGGACGTGGTGCCGCCCGAGCGCTTCACCCTGCTGCCCAATACCGCGGGCTGCTACACGGCGAAGGATGCCGTGCGTACCTGCAAGCTGGCTCGGGAACTGCTTGATGGCCACAAGCTGGTCAAGCTGGAAGTGCTGGGCGACGACCACACCCTCTATCCCAACGTGGTCGAGACCCTCAAGGCGGCCGAGGTGCTGCTCAAGGATGGCTTCGACGTCATGGTCTACACCAGCGACGACCCGATCGTGGCCCGGGAGCTCGAGCAGATGGGCTGCTGCGCCATCATGCCGCTGGGCTCATTGATCGGCTCCGGCCACGGTATCCAGAACCCGCACAACGTCCGGCTGATCATCGAACAGTCCGGCGTGCCGGTGCTGGTGGACGCCGGCATCGGCACCGCCTCGGATGCGGCCATGGCCATGGAGCTGGGCTGCGACGGCGTGCTGATGAACTCCGCCATCGCCCATGCCCGTCAGCCGGTGCTGATGGCCAGTGCCATGAAAAAAGCTGTCGAAGCCGGCCGTGAAGCCTTCCTGGCCGGGCGCATGCCGCGCCGCCAGAGCGCCGATCCCTCGTCGCCCTTTGCCGGCCGCATCAACGGCTGAATTTCCTACCAGAGCCCAATCGATTCCATGAGCGACCAGCGCCACGACAACGTCACCTCGAGCACCGGCCCGGAAGGGCCGGATGCCCCCCTGCACCGCCGCGGCATCAAGAGCTATGTGCTGCGTGCCGGACGCATGACCCAGGCCCAGACGCGCGGGCTGGAGGAGGTCTGGCCTCGCCTGGGACTGACCCTGGCGGATGGGCGCCAGGACCTCGATGCCCTGTTCGGACGCCAGGCGCCCCGGGTGGTGGAGATCGGCTTCGGCATGGGCGGCTCGCTGATCGAGCAGGCTGAGAGCCACCCCGATACCGACTTCATCGGCATCGAGGTGCATGCCCCCGGCGTAGGCAAGCTGCTCGACGAGGCCGACAAGCGCGGCCTGGGCAACATCCGCGTCTATCGCGAGGATGCGCTGGCGGTGCTCGAGCAGTGTCTGCCGGAAGCCAGCCTGGATACGCTGCAGCTCTTCTTCCCCGACCCTTGGCCGAAGAAGAAGCACCACAAGCGGCGCATCGTTCAGCCCGCCTTCGTCGAGCTGATCCGCACGCGCCTGAAGATGGGCGGCACGCTGCACATGGCCACCGACTGGCAGGCCTACGCCGAGTGGATGGCCGAGGTCATGGAAGCCGCTCCCGGCTATGCCAATACCGCCTCGCCGGAGACCGCGCCCTACGTCCCCCGGCCGTCGTTTCGCCCGCTCACGAAGTTCGAGGTTCGTGGCGAGCGATTGGGGCACGGGGTCTGGGACCTGCTGTATCGACGCTGTGCATAGCCAGGCCCGCACCGGCGATGGCGATCGCCATGCCGGCGATGCCCTGGGCACTCGGCAGCTCGCCGAACATGGCCGCCGCCCAGAGCAGGGTCACCGCGGGGGTAAGATAGACCAGCGATGAGGTCATGGTCACGCCGAGCCGGCGCAGGCTCGCGACGAAGAAGCCGTACCCTCCCAGGCTGGAAAGCATCACCAGCCAGCCGATCGCGGAGATGCTGAGCCGATCGGTGGGCAGGGCCGGCGCGCCACCCGCCACGATCATTGCCGCCAGGGTAAATATCCCGGTGGCGGCGAACAGCTGTACCATCAGGGTCGCCGCCAGCGGCATGGCGGTCGCCCAGCGAACGGAGAGCAGGCTGCCGAGAGTCACGGCCACTACCGAACCCAGCGGCAGCGCATAGGCCCACAGCGGCGCACTGCCGCCGCCATGCTCGATATCATCCACCACATAGAGCAATACACCCAGCGTGGCGATGGCCATGCCTGCCCAGCCCCGGGCCGACAGGCGTTCACCGAGCCAGGGCCCTGCCAGCGCCGCGGCGAGCAGCGGCTGCAGCGCCGTGATCAGGGCGGTCACGCCGGTGCTGACGCCCTGCTCGAGCGCCAGTATCACCCCCAGCAGGTAGCCGCCCATGGTCAGGCTGCCGACGGCCATTTCCCGCACCACATCGCGCTGGGCCAGTCGAACACCGCCGACCAGTCGCCACCAGAGCGCGACCAGCAGGCTCGCCAGCAGAAAACGCCAGGCGAACAGCGACAGCACGGGCGTATCGGCCTCGGTCGCCAGCCTGCCTCCGACGAATCCGGAACTCCAGCACACCACGAAGCCCATGGCGATAAGCGGTGAAACCCATGACGCTCGCATTTCTCCTCCCTCCTGGGTGAACGGCCTTGAGCATGGGGGAGAAATGGATTTCAATGAATCGATAACTATTCGAGTGAGCATTCAATATGTCTGAAGTCTCGTCGGCGGCGCTGGACCTGGAGCTGTTGCGCAGCTTTCAGGCGGCCGCCCAGCTGGGGTCGCTGGCCGCCGCGGCACAGCAGCGCCATCGCACCGTCGGCGCCATCAGCATGCAGATCAAGCGTCTCGAGGAGGCGCTGGGGTCTCGACTGCTCGAGCGGGGCTCCCGGGGCGTGAAGCCCACGGCCATAGGCGAGGCCCTGCTGCTGGAGTCCCGCGAGCTTTTGCGGCTGCATGACGGCATGCTCTCGCGCTTCACTGGGCGCGGCCTGGGGGGCAAGCTGCGCCTGGGCTTGCCGGAAGACTATGCGCGGGAGCTGTTGGGCAGCGTGCTGCCGGAGTTCATGGCGCACCACCCCGATGTCCTGCTCGAGATCGTGACCGCCACCAGTGGCGAGCTGGCCCGACAGCTGAGCCGCTCCCAGCTGACGCTGTCGGTGCTGCTGGACCGCCCCAACCCGCTGCCGGGCGGTGAGGTGCTGTGGCATACCTCGCCGGTCTGGGCCGGCCCCCGGGTCGGCGACCTGAGCGACAGGCCACGCCTTCCCCTGGCCATGCACGAGGTGGACTGCCCCTATCGGGCCCTGGCCATCGAGGCGCTCGAGGCGATCGGCCGGCCCTGGCATGCGGTCTTTACCAGCACCAGCATCCACGCCGTCGAAAAGGCGGTGGAAATGGGCCTGGCGATCAGTGTCCTCGACCGCGAGCGACTGACCGGGGCCATGCGCGAGCTGGGCCCCGCGGAGAATATGCCACCGCTCAAGCGCTGTGAGGCGAGGCTCCATTTCGCCCCGCATATCCCCCCCGCCTCCCAGCCGGCGGCAGAAGCGATGGCCCACCTGCTACGCGATCGCCTGACCCATCGCGGGCCCTGGCGCGGTGCTGGCGCGTCCTGAGAGAAGCGGCAGCGCTGGTGGTTACCGCCAGCGCTGGCAACACCGCCGTCGCGAGCTAAAGCTACCTCCGACAAGAAGGAAATTGCCTGCCCATGGCAGGAAAATGCAGCTGTTGGAGCGCTGGTTCCCATCGCGACTGGCGCCGTCAGGCGCCTTGGCGGAAGCTGAAACGCCGGTGATGGCCGCGAACGTTGGCAACCCCGCCGGGAGGCTTTCGCCTCCAGTCGCGATCTAAAGATGCTCCAACAGCGGTGTGGCAGCGTCGGCGGAGAGAATCATTGATAGGGGTCGGGAAGGCTTAGCCTCCCCGCCCTCCGAACCGTGCATG